>JBHIBU010000033.1:0-10358 GCA_046759245.1 Dehalococcoidia bacterium
TGAGTGCGGTCGGAGAGGTGCAGCTTTTGTAGGATGTTGCTGACATGGGTCTTTACCGTCTTTTCGCTTACCTGAAGTGCGGCGGCGATCTCCTTATTGCTGTGGCCCCTGGCGATGAGGAGCAATACCTCTGTCTCGCGCCCGGTCAATCTATCTTCGGCGCCACCCTCGCCTTCGAATAGCTGGTCCATCAATTTCCTTGCTATCTCAGGATGGAGGGAGGGCTCCCCTCGACAAACCAATCGAATTGACTGTGCCAGGTCAGCCGGCCTCATATCCTTCATCAGGTAACCGTGGGCGCCTGCTTTGATGGCAGGAAAAACCTTGTCATCCTCAGAGAAGCTGGTAAGCACCAGGACACGGCTGCTTGGGCTGAGCGCCCTGATCTGGCGGATTGTTGTTATGCCATCCATGTTGGGCATAACCAGGTCGATTAGCACCACATCTGGCACTAACTCGCCAACCTTCTCCAGCGCCTCCACCCCATCGGCTGCTTCGCCTACAACCTGCATGTCCTTTTGAAGCTGCAAAAAGCTCCTCAGCCCCTCCCTCACCACCGGGTGGTCATCCACGATGAGGACACCGATCTTATCCATGTCCTTCCTCCAGAGGCACTTCCACTGTGATCCTGGTCCCCTTGCCCGGGGTTGACTCTATCGTCAGCCAGCCATGCAAACCCTCGGCCCTCTCCCGCATGTTGCTCAGCCCCAGACCTGACCTCGATTTAGAGGTGTCAAAGCCGATGCCATTATCCTCTACCCTCAGGCGAAGGAAACTGGGGTGAATGGCAAGGTCCACTGCCGCTGACGACGCCTGCGAGTGTTTCGCTATGTTGTTCAGAGCTTCCTGGGCGATGCGGAACAATTCCCTCTCTATGGTCGCTGCTACTGGCATCTCTCCCTCAACTGAGAATGACGTTTCGATTCCATCCCTCACCTGGAACGTCCTGACACAGATGTCCAGTGCAGCTATCAGCCCCTCCTCCAGGGCACCGAGGCGCAGCTCGGTGAGCAGGTCGCGCATCTGCTCCTGAGCCTCGTTGGCAATTTCGCGAACCGATTCCATGCGGGCCTTGGCAAGTGGGGGGTCATTTTCAACGAGGGCGGTTGCTGCCTCCGAGTTAAGGACTACACTGAAGAGGAGCTGGGAGACGGAATCATGCAACTCCCGGGCAAGGCGGTTCCTCTCCTCCATGAAGGCTAGCTTGCGCCCGTCCTCGTAGAGCCTGGCGTTCTCTATGGCCACCGCCATCTGGTTGGCGATGGATAGAAGCAAAAGCTTTTCATCAGTGCCAAACCCGTTGCCTGCCGAGGAAACGACATTCAACACGCCTTGCCATTTCCCTTTAGCTCTTAAGGCCACGCTGACGAAGGGAATAGGTCCCTGTGCCTGCGCAACAGAAAGGGTGGGATAGTAAGAGGCGTAGTCCAACAGGTTACCCACTTTGATGAGCTCCTCCGAGGAGGTGACCTGCCCGTTGGAGTTGGACTTCACCTTTATCCGACTAGCATCCTCCACGACCTCATCGGGCATGCCCCGATGAACCGCCAGAACCAGCTCTTCGCCCCTTTCATCCAGCAGGTAAATAGTTCCACCCTGGGCTGCCATTACCTCCAGGATCTTGTCCAGGGTGGCATTGAGGACCTCCTTCAGGTCGAGGGACTGGCTAGAAACGGCAGCGATGGCGTTGAGGGCAGCAAGCTCCCTGTTGCGCCGCAGGATCTCTTCCTTCGCCTTCTTCCTCTCTGTAATGTCTCTGAGAATATATGTGGTGCCCACGAAACTGCCATTGCTGTCATAATGGGCACTGGCGCTTATCTCCAGGTCGATATCTTCCCCCTTCTTGGTGGCAAACACAGTTTCAACGCCGGAGGCTGAACCCTCCTCAATTACTTTCCTCAGGCATTCCATAGCGGGTTCCAGAGAGTCAGGTCTGACCAGATCCCTGAAGAGGTTCATCTTAAATAGTTCTTCTCGGGAAAAGCCCAGTAGCTCCACTGCCTTTTTGTTGATATCACGGATATTGGAATCGTGGTCGGCGCTAATTATCATATCGTTGGCACTTTCAAACAGTCCCCTGTATCTTGCCTCGGATTCCCTCAGCTCCTCCGTCCTCTCGGCGACCTTTCTCTCCAGTCCCTGGGAGTATTCCTCAAGCCTCCTCTCATATTCCTTTGCCTCTCTTTCCCTATCCTCCAGGTCATCGGCCATCAGGTTGATGCCAGCTTCGATCAGGGCAAGCTCATCCTGGTGTTTGGAAACTGCTAGCCTCCTGGAGAAGTCTCCCATGGCGACGCTGCCCATAACCTCGAACACCTCTCTCAGCCACCCTTCCTTGATCCTGAGCCATCTTAACGTTACAAAGCCTCTCCAGAGCCTGCGCAAAGCAGCGCGTAGCCCTCTGGCGATCTCGTGGTCAGGGTGCTCCCTGAGCCACTCCAATGCCTCTGTTGCTGTCTCAAAAACCTTCATGTTTGGGGTTTTGGCACCGCCCACCATGATCAATCCCAGTGCTCGCATGGGCATAGTATGGGCCACCACCGCCGCTTTGCTGTGCAACGCCAGTGCCAGAGATTCCACGGCAGCCTGTCTGGCCTCAACGGAGAATTTGCCCGCCCTGGTGGTGTCGAAGAGCACCTTTATCTGTCCCGGGGCGGCGTTGGCGATCCTTACCGTCTCCTCCATCATCTCCCTGGCGCTGGATTCGTCCTGATCGCCAATGCATACCACGCGGAGTATTCCATCCTCGCCCAAATAGACCCCATTCTCTTTTTTCGAACTATAGGTCGGTTGTGAAGTCATCTGCTCCCCCTTTCTACCGCCTCAACAGGTCGCACGTTCAGTTCAATACTATGATATGTGCTGGTGCCCCTTCATTTCGTAGGCGATACTCTGAGGATCGGCCACATGCTCAGAGGCGCCAAGCACTTCCAAAGAAACTATCTTACCATCTCGACCGAAGTCGATGATCACTCCTTCCCGTATTTCATCGCTTTCGGATACAGGACCTTCTCTGAAGATAAAGCAAAGAGTGTCCGTGTCTGCATCATAGATCACTTTCATAGCTAGCTCCCACGGTGCCAGTATTTGTCTATCTTAGAAGTCTTGTAAACCGTGATCACATAGAAGTCATCCTCCCTTTCTTCCGCCACCACCCTCAGCAGCATTTCTCTAGCCTCGGCTGGGTCAAAGTATCTGCTTTGATGCACAACACGCCCTCCGCCAATGGTTAGAGTCTGCTGCGGATTTTCAGCTACACTTCTCACATGATCTTCAGATACCTGTCGCCTGTTCATTTCAAACCACGCATGCTCGGTTATTACTAGCATCCTCTCTATTCACGTCCAGAGCCAAGCCTTTTTCCAACTGACCTATTATACTACTCGGCTTTGCCCCTGCGCAAGAGCCAGAAGACGTAAGCATTCTACAGCGATGGGCTTAGGACTAATTCCTTATTGACATATTCAAAACAGATATGGTATCTTGGATAAGGTCAAAGAAATATTGGATAGCAATGGACAAAATTGGATAGAATATGATAAAATTATCTAACACAGAAGGAGGTGAAAGAGAGATGGACAAGATGAAGAAGATGCTGAAGAAGAGAGGCTTGAGGCGAATGGACGGGCAGCGGGGCTTCACCCTGATGGAGCTGCTCATCGTGATGAGCATCATCGCCGTCCTGGTGGGGATTGTGGTCATGAGCCTGTCCGGCTTTATTGGCGCCGGCCAGGCAACTGTCTGCGATGCTGACGAGCGCACCCTACAGTCGGCGGTGATGGCCTTCTGGATTACCAATGGGGGTGGCACCACTGATTGGCCAACTGTAGCTGGTGGTAGTGCTGGACTTGCGGTTGGAGGTAGTGCGATTGTCTACACTGCACAGGACGATGATGGCAACGATTTCGTCCCCGATTACATCCTAGAGGAACCGGGGAGCTCCATTGATGGCGCTACGTGGTCGATCGATGACGACCCTCTAGGGATTGTATTTGACAGTGCCGCATTCTGCCCGTAGTAGCGAGCTGGGCTTGGGCTGAGGCCCGAGGCGCACGGCGAGTTTAAGCACATTCTAGGCATAGGCTCAAAGGTAAAAGCAGATTTAACGCTTGAGAAAATAGACCCCGACTTGTCGGGGTCTATTTTTGTCTATTTTTGCCCTTGAACCCCTTGCCAGATCGCCGCTGGGCATGTTACGATTGGTACGAAAGTACCATCTGCCAGCGCGGCAGATCGACGGGGGCCACCGTGTTGTTCCCGGGAAGCGCCAAAAAAGCGTTGCCACCTCTTGCAGCCAAAGAAAGCTTCTCACGCCTCCGCCCCGATATATCGGGGCTCGGACCACCCGCCCTGAAATGTATTCGGGCCGATGTTATCGGCCCATACCCCCTTCAGCGATCGCCTGCACAACAGGTAGCGATAGCGGAAACACGTCCCCTCATAGACCTGGGGATCAGGGCGAAAAAGGGGTTCAGCCTGGTGGAGCTCATGGTTGTGCTCAGCATTATCGCCGTCCTGGTCGGCATCGTTGCCCTCGGCCTGAGCGGTTTTATCGGCAGCGGCGAGGCGACAGCCTGCGATGCTGACCAGCGCTCGCTCCAGAGTGCTGTGGGCGCCTACTGGGCGGACAACGAATCATGGCCAACTCAAGATGGCAATGCTCCGGGTGACCTCTTTGATGCGAGCGAGCCGTTAGTCACCGACGACTTCATACTAGAGGTCCCGAGGACGGATGCGTCCGCCGACTGGGGGATTGACGCCGATGGTGTCGTGGAGCCCACTGCCCCCGCTACTTGCCCATAGTAGCGAGCTGGGCCTGGGCTGAGGCCCGAGGCGGCACCGTAAATGTGGTCCCCGACACCCCAGGCACTTGCCCCTGCGACAAATTGTTCCAGCCTCCGCCCCGATGTATCGGGGCTCGGACCACCCACCCTAAAAGCTATTCGGGCCGATGTATCGGCCCAGACCCCCTTTAGCGGTTGCCTGCACAGCAGGTAGCGATAGCGGAAACACGTCCCCTCATAGACCTAGGGATCAGGGCGAAAAAAGAAATTGACAATCTGCGCGCCATACTATATGCTTGCTTTAGATGGGCAAGACATTGGTCGAATATTCCCGCCATGCCCAGCGCAAAATGGCGGAGAGGAGTATCTCGAAGGAACGGGTTGAAATGGCGCTTCGCCAGGGCAGGAGATCGCCCGATATTAAAAATAGGCAGCGGGCAGTTGCTACCATAGAAAATCGTGAGACCACGGTGATCTTCATCCAAGAAGATGATAGGCTCGTTGTGATAACGGTTTGGGATGAGCTTTCCGAGAAAGGAGCGAGCTAGTGCGAATTGTCTACGATGTTGATGTAGATATTTTGGACATATACCTATCCACTGCCGAAAGACATTCCAGCAAAGAGATATCGCCAGGCGTAATCGCCGATCTGGACAAAGCTGGTAATATCATTGCCCTCGAGATACTTAATGCCAGCGACCGCTACCCCAGTGAAGACCTGGCTAAATTCAGCTTTGAAAGAACCCCGGCGTAATAGCAAGGAGGCTCAGCTTTGCTTGCCAAGGTGATGAGCTGTGCCGTGGTCGGGCTTGAGGGAGCCATCGTTGAGGTGGAGGTGGATATCTCCTCAGGTCTCCCCGCCTTCACCATCGTCGGGCTCCCCGATGCTGCGGTACAGGAGGCAAGGGAGCGGGTGCGTGCCGCCATCAGGAACTCAGGCTGCTCCTTCCCCATGAAGCGGATCACGGTGAACCTGGCCCCCGCTGACCTGAAAAAGGAAGGCCCCGCCTATGACCTACCCATCGCTGTGGGCATCCTGCTCAGCTCGGAGCAGCTATCCGCCGAGATAGCCGAGACGCTTTTCCTGGGCGAACTCTCCCTCGATGGCAGCCTGCGCCACACCCACGGCATTCTCCCTATGGTTGCCCTTGCCAAGGAGAAGGGGCTGTCAACCGTTTTTGTGCCCACCACCGATGCCAGGGAGGCCTCGCTGGTGGCAGGGGTCAGGATCATCCCCGTGAACTCCCTGGCTGAGCTGGTGTCACACCTTTGCGGCGAGGTGGCCATCCCAGATTACCAGCCGGAGGGTATCTTAGAAGGTGAAGCCCAGGCAGGCTGGTCGGCGATGGAGCTTGCTCACATAAAGGGGCAGGAGCATGTGAAGCGAGCGCTGGAGGTGGCCGCCGCCGGTGGGCACAACCTGGTGATGAGCGGCCCCCCGGGGAGCGGCAAGACCCTTCTGGCACGCTCCCTGCCCTCGATACTTCCCAAAATGACCATGGCCGAGGCGCTTGAGGTGACCAAGCTCTATAGTGTGAGCGGTCTTTTGCCATCAGATACCCCATTAATCATACAGCGCCCCTTCAGGTCTCCTCATTACACCATCTCCCATGCCGGGCTTGTTGGCGGGGGGCGCTGGCCTAGGCCGGGGGAGATAAGCCTCAGCCATCGCGGTGTCCTCTTTCTCGACGAGTTGCCCGAATTTGGGCACGCTGTTCTTGAGGTGTTGCGCCAGCCCATTGAGGACAAGGTGGTCACCATCAGCCGCGCCCAGGGCAGCGTAACCTTTCCCGCAAACTTCATGATGGTGGCAGCGATGAATCCCTGTCCCTGTGGCTACTATGGTGACCCAATTAAGGAATGCACCTGCTCCCCAAGCCTGATCTCACGCTACCAGAAGCGCATCAGCGGCCCTCTTCTCGATCGCATCGATATGTTTGTCCAGGTTCCTCGCATCGAGTATGAGAAGCTGACAGAGGAGAGGCTGGGGGAGGGCTCGGATGCGGTTCGCCTCAGGGTGGAGAGGGCACGGCATATTCAGCAACAGAGGTTTCAAGGGACAAAGCTCACCTGCAATGCGGAGATGACCCCCGTGGAGGTAAGGGAGTTCTGCCAGGTGGGAGCGGAGGCTCAGGGCCTGCTCCGGGCAGCGATGAAGCAATTGGCCCTTTCTGCCCGTGCTTTTCACCGCATCCTCAAGCTTGCCCGCACCATCGCCGACCTAAGCGATGGCCAAACCATCAGTGCCAGCCACCTCGCCGAAGCCATCCAGTATCGGCCAAGGAGCTTAGTATAGCGAGCCATCGCTCTGGGAAGCGTAGAGCATCGCCCCCAACGAGCAGAGGTCGGACCTGGCGTCGGAGCCCTTGCCTTGAGGTAAGGAGTCTGCTAAAATTGAATTGCTATGTAGGGCTCGTAGCTCAGGGGCAGAGCGGTCGGCTCATAACCGATTGGTCGTTGGTTCGAATCCAGCCGAGCCCACCAGGGAAATAGATCCCTCCCTTAAGGGTGAGGGATTTATTTTGCGATTGACAGCGTCTGTTGTTTAACTTAGAATGGCCCACTAGGGGAATAGTCAAAAGCTGGTCTTCCTTTAAAGCGAAAAGAGGGAAAAGAAGTGAGTAAGGGAAGGCAATTATATGAACTCCAAGAGGTTGACCTGGAGATAGAGGCACAGGGAGAGGCGCTGGCTCATGTGGAGAGCCGATTGGGCGAGAGGGAGGCCCTGAATGAGGCAGGTGCTGCTCTCAACCGAGAGCGGGAGCGCTTGGCTGAGTTGGAGAGGACTCAGCGTCTGGGGGAGGGGGAGGTGGAGGATCTTCGGGCGAAGACCGCTCTTTTGGAGGAGAGGCTCTACAGCGGGTCGGTGAGGAATCCTAAGGAGCTGACAAGCTTGCAGGAACAGGTTGAACATCTCAAAAAGAGAAGAAGGGGGCAGGAGGATCGCTTGCTTGACATAATGACAGAAGTGGAGGCAGTGCAACAGAGGGTGGATTCAAAAAGCGAGGAATTGGCAGGGATGGAGGGAAGTTGGCAAGAGGAACAGAACAGTTTAGCGAGGGAGCAGGCCGAGTTAAGGGCTGCCTTGGTCACCTTGGAGCAGAGGAGGCCGGAACTCATGGCCAGGATAGATTCGGCGAGCCTGGAGCTTTACCAGGCACTGAGGGTGAAGAGGCAGGGGAGGGCAGTGGCCAAGGTGGAAAGGGGAACATGCCAAGGATGCAGGATCATTCTCCCCATGACTGAATTGCAGCGAGCGAGAATGGGTGAGGAAATAGTCCAGTGCAGTAGTTGCGAGAGGATTTTTTACGTGAGTTAGGCGATGAAAGCGATTGGCTACTTTCGGGTGAAAGCAGAGCATGAAACGAAGGGGATGCCCCCCTCAGTGACGGAACAGAAGGAGGGATTTTTTCGCTTTTGCCAAGAACGGGGCCACCAGCCTGTGGTCACCTTTGTCGATGTGGACTCAATGGATGAGATCGGCAACGCCCAGTACCAGCGTATGCTTGGCTACATTGGAAGGGAGGAGGAGGGCTTCGTCGTTGCAGTGAAAGCCCTCGATCAGCTCAATCCGGATCCTCAGGGAGCGGTGCGTTGCCTCTTAGAGCTTGAAGACCTTGGGGCCACGGTTCTGTGCACCGATGAGGAACTGGTTGATCCCCTGGGTACAGCGCTCCGAGCATGGTCCACCCAAAAGGGCGAAAAAGGGGAAAGGGTGAAGAAGGGGATGAGGCTCAGGGTGGTGAAGGGGAAGGGGCTGGGTAAACCCCCCTTCGGCTACAGGGTCGGCGCCGACAAGAAGCTGGAGATTGTTCCCGAGGAGGCAGCCACCGTTGTTCTTATCTATCAGTTGTATCTTCAGGAGAACATGGGCTTTCGTCTCATCGCCCGCTATCTGAATGAGCGGGGGGTCACCACCAGAAAGGGTGGCCGATGGAGCATAGTGGGCATCGGCGATATACTGCGCAATCGGGCATACTTGGGGACCTACTCCCGTTTAGGGATAAGGGTTCCCGAGAGCCATCCCGCGATAATCACTTCCCCCCTCTTCAGAAAGGTGCAGGAGAAACTTGATGCTAAGCCCAAGGCAGCGAGATATGTTCCAAGGTCGCCTTTTCTCCTGTCCGGGCTGGTCTATTGCGGCTCCTGCGGGAATAGGATGATCGGGGTCAGCCGCCGTGAGAGTTGGATCAGGCGCAAGGACAGAGGGCGAAGCCACGGGGAGTATCGCTACTACCAGTGCCAATCAAGAACCAACCAGAGCGTTTGCCAGTACCATACGAGGAGGGCTGAGGTGTTGGAGGGCACAGTCATCGCTACACTGGGGAGGCCAAACAGCCTTGAGGCCCTGGAGCGATTTGCGGAGCAGCATCCTCCCCAGGACAGAACACTGGAACGCCCTCAATTGGAGAGAAGGCTTGCCACTTTGGAGCGAAGATTCCGAGAGTATCTGGACCAAGCTGCTAAAAATATTATCCCCCTGGAGAGACTGCGCGCTATGGGTGGGGAGCTGGCGATGGAGAGGCGGACCCTAGAGCAAAGGCTGGCCCTCCTCGACGCCGAGGCGAGAGGGGAGATAGGCGAAAAGGAGCGCAGGGTGCATCTCCTTGAGAGGCTGAGGGAGATTCGAGAGCGATGGGGAGCAATGACCATCTCGGCGAGGAAGGCTCTCCTTCAGGATGTAATCGACCGCATCGTAGTTTACGATGATCGAATAGAAACCTCGCTCCGGGTGTGAGTCAGCTATGGGAAAACGATTAATAATTTACGCCGATGGTGCAGCCGAGCCCAACCCGGGGCCTGGTGCTATAGGCGTTGTCGTGGTGGATGAGGTGGGGAGGGTGGTAGCCGAGATATCGCGGGGCATCGGCTGGGCCACCAATAACCAGGCTGAATATAGAGCCGTTATCAGGGGGCTTGAGGCAGCAGCGAAAATGGGCGCAGAACATGTCGAGGTCAGGTCCGACTCGGAGCTTGTGGTGAAGCAAATCAGGGGCGAATACCGAGTAAAGAATGCAGGGCTGAAGCCTCTATTTGAGCAAGTCCACCGGCTAACGGGGAGATTTCAATCTTATCGCATCGTCCATATCCCTGGGTGCCAAAACAAGGCAGATGCCTTAAGCCGTGAGGCGCTGAGTAAAGCTGGCGATTGACTTCTCTGTGTCTTTCATAGTAAACTGTCATTGGCCAAGTAGACCGGGTGATCGCCCCGATTATATCGGGGAGGAAAGTCCGAGCTCCACCGGGCAGAAGGCTGGGTAACGCCCAGGCCCCGATAATGTAAATTGTCGGGGACGGAAAGTGCCACAGAAACATACCGCTCCGATTTATCGGAGTAAGGGTGAAATGGCGAGGTAAGAGCTCACCGCTCCGATGGTGACATCGGAGGCTGGGCAAACCCCCCTCGGAGCAAGACCGAATAGGAGGACATAAGGACGCCCGGCCAGTTTCCTCGGGTTGGTCGCTTGACCCCGATGGTAACATCGGGGCTAGATAGATGGTCACCGCTCCGACTTGGTCGGAGTACAGAACTCGGCTTACAGGTTTACTTGGCCCCGGCTTGTATCGGCGTCC
>JBHIBU010000034.1:0-10247 GCA_046759245.1 Dehalococcoidia bacterium
ATATTTGCCGGGTGCGCCAACATGGGCAAGCCCCCCGCCTTTACCACCAACTCCACCGCCTCCACCGGGGAGAGCCTCTCCCGCTCGGCATAGGCCGGTCCCTGGCGACCGATATATCTTTTGAAAGCCTCCTGCAGGGAGGGGATGTAGCCACCCTCAAACATTGCCTGAGCGATATGCGGTCGCCCTATGGAGCCGCCCCCTGCCAACTCTTTGACTCGCCGCCACTCCACAGGAATCCCTAATTTCGCCAGCTTGGCGATCATCCTCTGCGCCCGTATTTCACGGGCATGGCGCAGGCGCTGCAAAGTCTGCTTCAGCTCCTTGCTGTGGTAATCTATGAAATAGCCCAGAATATGAATCTCGCCATCGGGGATATCGGTGTTGATCTCCACGCCCGGGATCACCCTGAGGGAGGGAAAGGACTCGGCCGCCACTAAAGCAGCGGCGATTCCCTCTATGGAATCGTGGTCGGTGATAGCGATCACGCTCAATCCCTTTTTCGCTGCCAGCGCAACGACCTCTCCCGGGGTCAACCGCCCGTCGGAGGCCCTTGTATGAAGGTGAAGGTCTGCTTTCACTCTATTTTCCTATCGATCCGGCTTATGCCCTTTGCTTTGCCCGTCTCTTCCTCCACCTCCACTAAAACCGAATTAAGGATAACACATCCCTTGCCTACAGATAAACGATGGGGAAGCTGAGTAAGAAACCTCCTGATTACTGCATCGGCATCATCCCCGATCACCGAATCGAGGGGACCGGTCATGCCCACATCTGTGATAAAGGCTGTGCCCTTAGGGAGCAGACGAGCATCGATGGTGCCCACATGGGTATGGGTTCCCAGCAAAGCGCTAACCCGACCATCCAAATACCAACCCAGGGCCACCTTCTCTGAGGTAGCCTCCCCATGAAAGTCGACGATGATCACAGAGGGCCTATCGGTAAGCTCCTCAAGAAGCTGATCTATGGTTCTGAAAGGGCAATCAAAGTTGCCCATAAAGGTGCGCCCCACAAGGTTAACCACCAAGGCCTGCCCCTTAATCAGATAGCCACGGCCAGGGACGCCCGGGGGATAGTTTAGGGGGCGCAGGATGGCAAGGTCACCATCGAGAGTGGGAAGTATCTCCCTCTGGTCCCAGATATGGTTTCCTGAGGTGAGCACATCAACACCGGAATCAAGAAGCTCCTCCGCCGTCTCCTTGGTTAAACCCAGCCCTCCGGCAGCATTCTCACTATTGGCGATGACCAGGTCGACATTGTATTCCTGGCACAAGCCTGGCACCAGAGTGCCCACCGCCCTTCTCCCAGGCCTTCCTATTACATCGCCGACCATAAGGATTCGCAATGGCTCTCCCTATTTTGCGTAATCTACCGCCCTGATCTCCCTGATAACCGTTACCTTTATCTGACCTGGGTACTCCAGAGTTTCCTCGATTTTCTTCACAATGTCTCGGGCAAGTCTCAATGCCTCGAGATCGTCTATCTCCGTCGGTTTGACCATAATCCGAATCTCACGCCCTGCTTGGATGGCATAGGATTTCTCCACGCCAGAGAAGCTATTGGCCAGGCTCTCCAGGGACTCGAGGCGCTTCAGGTATTGTTCCAGGGACTCCCTTCTCGCCCCCGGCCTGCCCCCACTAATGGCATCGGCAGCGGAGATGATAAAACCCATCACGCTCATCGAGCCGGCCTCGCCGTGATGCTCAGCGACGGCGCCAACCACCTCAGCGGATCTGTCCCATTGGTTCACCAGGTCGGCACCGATCTGGGCGTGGGGTCCCTCCACCTGGAAATCCACCGCCTTACCGAGGTCGTGAAGCAGCCCCGCCTTCCTGGCCACATCGACCTTGGCTCCTAACTCTGAGGCCATCATGCCCGCCAGGTGGGCCACCTCGATGCTGTGCAGGAGCACGTTCTGCCCATAACTGAAACGGTACTTGAGACGACCCAGAAACTTGATTATCTCTGGGTGCAGCCCAGGCACACCTACCTGGTATACGGCCTGTTCCCCTTCAGCCTTACTGGTCTCCTCAACCTCCTCCCTCGCCTTCACCACCATCTCTTCAATTCGGGCAGGATGAATTCGACCATCGAGGATGAGCTTTTCTAAGGCGACACGGGCGATCTCACGGCGCAGGGGGTCGAAGCTGGAGATGGTCACCGCCTCCGGGGTATCATCGATGATCAGGTCGACACCAGTGGCATTCTCCAACGCCCTTATGTTGCGTCCCTCCCTGCCGATGAGGCGACCCTTCATCTCATCGCCGGGCAGGGGAACCACCGAGACGGTGGTCTCCGAGACGACATCGGTAGCACAGCGCTGAATGGCCAAGGCAATGACCTCCCGAGCCCTCTCATCGGATTCCTCCTTCAACCGAGCCTCAACCTCCCGAAGGCGCCGACAGGCATCGTCGCGAACCTCGTCCTCCACCGCCTTGATCAGGCACTCCTTGGCATCGGTGCTAGACATCCCGGAAACAAGCTCCAGCTGCTGAACTTGCTTTCGCTTCAGCTCCTGAAGATGAGCGCGCAGGCTTTCCGCCTCCTTTTCTTTAGCGGCCAAGCCGTGGTCTCGCCGTTCCAAGGCCTCCGATTTTTTGTCGAGGTTCTCCTCCCTCTGGGCGATCCGCCTTTCCTGCCGATGAAGCTCAGCACGCCGCTCTCGGTTTTCCGCCTCCGCTTGAGACTTGATCTTTATTGCTTCCTCTTTTGCCTCAAGGAGTGCTTCCTTATGCTTCGTCCTGGCATCGACGAGGAGATCAGCAGCACGTTTCTCTGCATCCCGAATCCTGCGACCTCTTAGTATTATTAGCAGCAGGGCAGCAGCCAAGCCCCCCAAGCCAATTCCAGCCACCGCCGCTATCATCAAGCTCACAGACATTTCTGACATTTTTCACCTCCCCTTTCGCCTGGAGCTTTCCAGATCAGACAAGACCTTCGATAGATTATCGCCATATTAAACTCTTTCTTTACCTCTATGTCAAGCTAAAGAAAGTTAATCTCTCTCCTCCCAAAGCCGCTCGATAGCCCGGTTAATCACCCCGTAGCTGAAGCCGCGCCGGCTAAGAAAAGGGCCCAGCTTTCGCCTAAAGGTGTCATAGTCTTCTGCTGTCAAAAGGAGCACCCGCCTCTGGGCTGCCCTACAGGCGCTTTCCTCCTCATCAATTCCCTCCAGGATATCATCGACCAGCTCCAGGTCAACCCCCTTACGCCTAAGCTCCAGCTTAAGCAACCTCCTGCTGCGGGGGCTAAAGGACTCCCGATCCTCCCTCCAAAATTGAGCGAAGGCGGCATCGTCTATCATCCCCCTCGCCTTCAACTGAAGGAGAACCCGGTCAATAGTTTCCCCTTCAAATCCTCTCCTGAGCCGCGTTCTTATCTCCGCTTCGCTGCGGGGACGATAGCTGAGAAAGCGAAGCGCTGCGTTAAGGCACTTCTGAAAGAGGTCAGCGCTCTCAAGTTCCCCTATTTGGGAATCGGTTAGCGCCTGCCCCAAATGAAGAGCCCGCTCCCCGACCACGTCGATCCCGAGGCTGAAGGCGAAGGCTCCGTCGAGGAAGACATTGACCCGATCCCTTCTCCTCTTTTGAGCCTCAATGGCGGTTATCGTCCTCATCGTCCTAAACATAAAAAGGCTGGACCGAAAAATCCCAGCCTTTTTCGCTCTGGAGCAGGGCTTATTTAATACGTCGCTTCGCTATCAGTGGGGCTTTGAGAGATGAAAACCTTGGCTCGAATCTGCCTCTCCATCTCCTGAGCGCTCTCCCTATGTTGCCTCAAGTAGTCTTTGGCGTTCTCCCTCCCTTGACCGAGGCGGGTCTCGCCAAAGGAGTAAAAGGCGCCCACCTTCTTCACCGATCCAATCTCCACCCCCAGATCGAGGAGGCTGCCCTCCTTGCTTATCCCGGCGTCGAACATTATGTCAAATTCAGTGCTCTTGAAGGGCGGGGCCACCTTATTCTTCACCACCTTGGCTCTCACCCTGCTCCCCACCGTCTCCTCTCCCCTCTTTATGGCCTCCACCCTCCTCAGATCGATCCTCACCGAGCTATAGAACTTAAGCGCCCTCCCCCCCGGGGTCACCTCGGGATTGCCGAAGAAGATCCCCACCTTCTCCCGCAATTGATTGATGAACACCACAGCGGTGCGCGACCTATGGATCGCAGCTGCCAGCTTCCTCAATGCTTGGGACATCAGCCGAGCCTGAAGCCCTATGTGAGTATCCCCCATCTCCCCCTCAAGCTCTGCCCTAGGAACAAGGGCGGCCACGCTATCGATGACCACCACATCTACCGCCCCGCTTCTCACCAATGCCTCTGCAATCTCCAGAGCCTGCTCCCCCGTGTCTGGCTGGGATATAAGTAGGTCATCCACTTTAACACCACAGTTGGCGGCATAGCTGGGGTCGAGGGCATGCTCCACATCGATAAAGGCCGCCATACCACCGCCATTCTGGGCCTGGGCAATGATATGAAGCGCCAGCGTCGATTTCCCCGCCATCTCCGGCCCGAAGATCTCAGTGACCCGACCCCGAGGAATGCCTCCAACACCGAGGACGAGGTCTAAAGAGAGAGCGCCGGTGGGGATGCAATCCACCGCCATCCTGAGCGATGCCTCCCCCAGCCTTATGATCGAGCCCTTGCCGAACTGCTTCTCAATCTGTCCTATCGCCAGCTCCAGGGCCTTCTCTTTCTCTGTGACCATTTCCCCCCCTGGGTGTCAAAGAAGTCGACGATACTAAGGTATAATAACACAGTGCTTCAGTTAAAACAAGGGGGGAATTGCAGGGGTGGATCTCTTGTGGGCGCTCCTTTTCATCATGGCATCAACCCTTTTCCTTATCTCCTCTCCCGCCTCGCCCGTGGCGAGATAGCGGTCAAGCTGCTCATAGGTTATCCCCATCTCCCCCTCGTCGCTTTGACCGGCCCAGAGACCTGCTGAGGGCGGCTTTTCCACGATCTCCTCAGGGATGCCCACATGAGCTGCCAGCTCCCGAACCTGGCTCTTCACCAGACTCCCCAGGGGTAGGATGTCCACACCGCCATCGCCATACTTGGTGAAGTAGCCAACGGAGATCTCGCTCCTATTTCCGGTGCCTACCACCAGATAGTTAAGCCGATTGGCCAGGTAGTATAGGGTGAGCATCCTCAGCCTGACCTTCATATTAGCTTCAGCCAGTATTTTGGTGGCAGGATCATACTCTCCGCTGGGGAATGCCTGCGACAGTGAGTCGAACGCCCCTTCCAGGGTGATAGTTTCAGTGGGAATCTGGAATTTGCGGGCAACAGCCTGGGCATGCTCGATATCGGTTTTCCTGCTGTAGCAGGGCATAATCACCCCCAGAGACCCATCAGGGAGGGCGCGCTTGCACAGCACACCAACCACCGAGGAGTCCAGCCCCCCGCTCAGGCCAAAGACCACCCCCTTGCACCTTGCCTCCGCCACCCGCTCACTTATCCAAGCGACGATTTTCTCAGCCAGCTCTTCCATAGGCAACTTGCGTTTTCAGACTACGTGAAGTATACTCTCCCGATGGCTATTACGTCAAAGGGCCGAGGGCAATGGATACTACTCTTCTCATCATTCTCGTTGTCACAATCGTTGTCGTCATAATGCTGCGCCTCATGTTGCGATCCTTCAGAAAACGGCAAGTGATGAAGCACGAAACACCCTCGCCTGAGAAGATAACCTCAATAGCAGTGGTCGCCCCAGCTCAAGCCAAGCCCCAGGTCGAAAAAGACGAAAAAGCGGTTGAAATATCCCGTGTGTATAAATCCTTTGGCGGCAATGAGGTGGTCGAGGATGTCTCCTTCACGATAGCGCCGGGCGAGGTCTTCGGGCTGGTGGGACCCAATGGGGCGGGGAAGACCACCACTATAAGGATAATCATGGACATCATAAAGGCGGACTCAGGGGAGATAAGGGTCTTTGGCCAGCCCCTCGTGGAGGAGACCAAGAACAGGATAGGCTATCTTCCCGAGGAGAGGGGACTTTACCAAAAGATGAGGGTCTCCGATTCAGTGGTCTACCTGGCGACCTTGAAGAATGTTGAGGCTGGAATGGCCAGGGAGCAGGCGGAGCAGCTTTTGCGGCAGGTGGATATGCAGCCCCATAAAGGAAAGAAGATAGGCGAGCTAAGCCGAGGTATGGGGCAGATCATCCAGTTCCTGGTTACTATTGCTCATGATCCAGACCTGATTGTTCTCGACGAGCCCTTCGCCGGCCTCGATCCGGTAAACAGGAAGCTCTTAAAGGACATCGTCCTCGAGCTCAAGGGGCGAGGAAAGGCGATCATCCTCAGCACCCATATGATGAACGAGGTGGAGGAGATGTGCGATCGAATCCTGATGATCGACAAGGGTCGCACCGTGCTCTACGGTGATCTGACGGAGATAAAATGGCGCTACCGGAACAACTCTGTATTTGTGGGGTGCGAGGGCGAAATCGGCCAAATAGATGGGGTGATCGGAAGGAAAGAGCATGGGAGGTATGTGGAGCTATTTTTGGATGGGGAGACTCCCCCCAGGAAGATTCTTAGCGAGCTGGTGGAAAGGAAGCTACGGGTTGACCGCTTCGAGGTTTCCACCCCATCGCTAAACGAGGTCTTCCTTCAGGTTGTGGGCGAGGCGCAATGAAAAAGACCTGGATCATCACCAGACACGAGTTTTTGACCACCATAAGAAGGATCTCTTACATCCTGATCACCCTAAGCTTCCCCGTGTTGGCGCTTTTAGGGATGTTGATTTATATGGGGGTGACGCAATGGGTCGTCACCCCTCCCCCGGAGGAGCTAAAGATGGGCTACGTCGATGAGACGGGCCTCTTCACCAACTACACCAGCCAGCCGAGCGTTCTTTTCATAGCTTATGCCAGTGAGGATGAAGCAAGGGGGGCGCTACTTGAAGGGGATGTCAGTGAGTATTTCGTCATCCCCACAGATTACCTCGCCACAGGACAGATCACCAGATATACCGTGAAGAGGGAGCTTGGTCTGCCTGAGGTGACAATGGCGCGGATGCGGCACTTTCTGGTCGCCAACCTCCTTGCCGGGGAGGTCAGCGATGAGATTCTGAAGCGGGCGCAGACACCGCTACTGCCGATGTCCTATAGATTGGACCCGGAAACGGGAGAGACCATACCTCCAGAGAACCCCCTTGTCGCCTTTGGCCTGCCCTATATCTTTGCCTTTCTGTTCATGATCTCCCTCTTCTTTACCTCGGGGTTTTTGCTCCAGGGGGTTAGCGAGGAGAAGGAGAACCGGCTTATTGAAATTCTGTTGTCCTCGGTCTCGGCGAGGCAACTGCTGAGCGGGAAGGTTCTCGGGCTCGGTGCCGCCGGGCTGATGCAGATCGTGATCTGGCTTACCTCAGCGGCGGCCGTTGCCGCCATCGCCTCCTCGAGCATCGCCCTCCTCGCCGGGCTCACCATCCCCCTCGGCCTCATAGTCTTTGGCATCATCTACTTCATCCTTGGCTATCTTCTTTTCGGCATAGTGATGGCCGGTCTCGGCTCCATTGGCTCTACCGCCAGGGAGAGCAGCCAGTGGACGACGCTTGTTGTCCTACCGGCGGTAATCCCCCTGATGCTTATCAGCTTTATCGTCACCAACCCCAATCACATCGTCTCCACTATCCTCACCCTTTTCCCCCTCACCGCCCCGATAACGGCGATAATGAGGCTCAGCATCACCTCGATACCCACCTGGGAACTTTTATTGAGCCTTTTCGTGCTTATGGCCTCTGTTCTTGGGGCTATGTGGCTGGCATCGAGGGTTTTCAGGGTCTGTCTCCTTATGTATGGCAAAAGGCCCAGCCTGGGGGAGATCTGGAGATACGTCAGGGAGGGCTAAAGGAGGGGCAGGTACCTATTGGCTCGTAGTCGGTAGCCTGGCTCCGATAATTTTTCCACATCTTTTTGAACGCTTTTTCGCCCTTCGACCTCGCTAAACCGACATCGACCCCAATAGCAGATGATGGTAGAATAATATCAGGACTAAGGTCGAAAAAAGATGTACCAGGTCATTGTCATCGGGGCCGGGCATGCCGGCTGTGAGGCGGCACTTGCGGCAGCGAGGATGGGTTCACGGACCCTCCTCCTCACCATGAATCTGGATAATGCCGCCCTCATGCCCTGCAACCCCTCCATCGGCGGTCCTGCCAAGGGTCATCTCGTCCGGGAGATCGACGCCTTGGGGGGCGAGATGGCGCGAAACATCGACCGCACCTTCATCCAGATCCGGATGCTGAACACGGGGAAGGGGCCCGCCGTTCAGGCGCTGCGCGCCCAGGCGGACAAAAAGCTTTACAGCCTCTCCATGAAGCATACCCTGGAGCGTCAGCAGAACCTAGATGTAAAGCAGGCGCTAGTTGAAGAGATTGGGATGAAGGGCAACTCTCTCTGGCTGAAAACGAACATCGGCCGGGTGTATCAAGGGAAAAACGTGGTGCTCACCACAGGGACCTCCCTCGCCGGTCAGGTCATCGTGGGGGACAGGTGTTATTCTGCAGGGAGATCAGGGGAGTTTTCGGCGGAGAGGCTCTCCCAGGGCCTTCGTTCCCTGGGATTCACCCTGGGGCGACTGAAAACAGGAACTCCACCCCGCATCGATGCCAGAACCATCGATTTCAATAAAACGATTATCCAGCCTGGCAGCGAGGTCCCCCTCTACTTCAGCTCTTGGAGGGGGAGAGACTCAGACTCTAGATTCCCTGAGACAAATCCTATCTATCCCCTGGCCCATTCCCCCTGGCGACCACAATTGCCATGCTATCTGGTCTATACCAACGAGAGGACCCATGACGTAATTCGCTCCAACCTGGATCGGGCGCCCCTTTTCACCGGCCTTATCCAGGGGGTTGGCCCCAGGTACTGCCCCTCGATTGAGGATAAGGTCGTCAGATTTGCCGACAAGGATTCGCACCCCCTCTTCCTCGAGCCCGAGGGCTGGGAGACCAATGAGGTCTACGTTCAGGGGGGCAACACAAGCCTCCCTGAGGATGTGCAACTGGCGATGCTGCGCACCATCCCCGCTCTAGAAAAGGTGGAGATGATCAGAGTGGGCTATGCCATCGAGTATGACTATGTGCCCCCGTCTCAGATCTCCGCCACCCTGGAGACAAAGCTTGTCCCCGGTCTTTTCCTTGCCGGGCAGATCAACGGCACCACTGGATATGAGGAGGCAGCGGGACAGGGGCTCATCGCTGGCATAAATGCCGCCCTTAGGGCCAAGGGGAAGCCTCCCCTCCTGGTGAGGCGAGACCAGGGCTACATCGGGGTGGTGATCGACGATCTGGTAACCAGAGAGCTCACTGAGCCCTATCGGCTGCTCACCTCACGAGCCGAATATCGGCTACTACTTCGCCAGGATAACGCCGACCTCAGGCTCACCCCCCTTGGCTACCGGGTGGGGCTTATCGACAAAGAGCGCTATGAAGCGGTGGAGGGAAAGCGTCAAGCGATTGCTGAGGAGCTTGATCGGCTGGCAAGGAGCTATATCGCCCAGTCAGGTCGCAGCGTCAGCGCTCTGGAGTTCCTCCGCCGCCCGGGGGTGAGTTATCAAACCCTGGTTTCCTCAGGTTTTGCTTCGCCCCGCCTGAAATCTGATGCTGCGGAGCAGGTGGAGCTCGAGGCCAAGTATCAGGGCTATATCGAGAAGCAAAGAGGAGAGGTGGCGAGATTGGCTAGGCTAGAGGAGCGGCATATCCCTCAAGGTTTCGACTATGAGGTCATCCCCGGCTTGCGTCATGAGGCGCGGCAGAAGCTAAAGAGGTTTCAGCCAGCTACCTTGGGGCAGGCATCACGCATCGACGGCGCCACCCCCGCCGATATGGCCATTCTCATGGTGCATCTGGAGAGGGCGCGGCGAGATTTATGACCCAAAGAGCAGACCTCATCCTCTATAACGCCAATGTTTTGACCCTAGACCCGATAAGGCCAAGGGCGGCGCTGGTTGCGGTCAGGGAGGGGAGGATAATCTGGGTTGGTGAGAACGAGGATAGAGAAGAGCTTAAGGGGCCGAAGACAAAGGCCATCGACTGTGGGGGCAAGACTCTGGTGCCCGGGTTTAACGATGCCCATTGCCATGTCTTCGCCTTTGCCTCAAGCCTTCTCAGCGTCGATTGCGGACCGCCCTCGATGAGTTCCATCGCCGATATCCAGGCTCAAATTCGAAAACAGGCTCAAAAACTGCCCAAGGGCACCTGGATAAGGGCCACAGGTTACAATGAGTTCTATCTTGCCCAGAAGCG
>JBHIBU010000035.1:0-10000 GCA_046759245.1 Dehalococcoidia bacterium
AGCCATCCCTGATGGCTAGTCCCTCTAGCTCACACACGACCTCGTTGGTCTTGCGATGATAGGATAGTACCTGGCGACGCTGCGATGACGATCCGCTTTGACCGGGCAGGTAATCTGAAAGCGGCTCTACATCTATTTTGAACAATATCGCCCATCGATATTTGCTCAATGCCCTTCGCACCTCATCGGTCCCCGGGGTATATGGTGGGCAATTGGGCGACTCCCCAGCGCGAAGACACCTTGGCACAATACACTTTAGGTGGACCCTTTCGTCTACCGATACCCAATCGGCGGGTATTATCTCACAGGCCGAGGCTCCGATTTGCAGCGCCGTTTCCTTGTAGCGCTCGATGTCCGCTCTCAGGGTCTCCTCCGAAACCTCCTTGGGAACTACCTTTACCATATCTTTCCTCCCTTGTTGTTTGGCCAAATCATACTCCTTTTGACCACGATGTCAATATTTGCCCTGCAAGGCTGCGGGCTTTCAGTGTAAAGGCGACAGGTTGCAAGCATGATGCTAGAATAGAGGGGCAGGAGTTCACACCCGAGTTCGCTCCTTTACCTGCACATTCGCTACCATCAATAGAGGCTGCCAGAATGCAAGGGGAACTCGCTAACTTAGAGGCAATCCTGCTAGAGGGTGGCAGGATAGACCTGGATCAAGGGGCTTTAATCGCCTCAGGGGTCGAGACCGAGCCTGTCCTCAATAGCTACCTGGCCAGGATTGGCCAACTTTGCCACAGAATCGCTGCCAAGGATTTTCGCTCTAAGGGCAGTGATGTGGAAAGGGCAAGGGCAATCTTCCATTGGCTATGGAGGACAAAGCCCTATCGGCATCAGTATCGAGGTAACTTCAAACTAACCGATGTCCTCGATGCACAACTGGGTGAAAAGGATGAGGTGGGCAATTGTCTTGGGCTTACCGTTCTTTATAATGTGCTGTGCCGAAGATTTGGACTGGAGGTGAAGGCGGTTCAAATGGAGCATGCCTTTGGCTTAGGCCCCCATGTTTTCTCCGTCCTATATGTCGCAGGGCGCTCCATCGATATAGAAAACGTCTTTCCCTATGGCTTCGATTACCGGGGGCATAAGGGCGACCCCCAGAGGAAGGAGTGGGGGAGCGGAGAGCTTGGCGCCGATATCTACCATAGTAGGGCAAATAGCCTCTTTGAGCGGGGAAAGCTTGATAGCGCCATCGAAAACTATGATAGGGCGATCAGGCTAAACCCCAAATACGCCAAGGCACGCCTTAATAAGGGGATTGCCCTGGTGGAGCTGGGTCGTCTGGCGGAGGCGAGTGAGCGGTTTCGTGACTAGCCTCGCCTTGACATCGCTATGGGGGGGAATTAAAATAACCCTGGGCCGAGGTAGCTCAGGTGGTAGAGCAGCGGACTGAAAATCCGCGTGTCAGCGGTTCGACTCCGCTCCTCGGCAGGCCGAAGTGGCGGAACAGGTAGACGCGACGGTCTCAAAAACCGTTGGGGGGCAACTCCCGTGTCGGTTCGATCCCGGCCTTCGGCACGAGTGCCGAGTTGTGTAGCGGTAGCACGGGGGACTTTGGATCCCTAAGCCCAGGTTCGAATCCTGGCTCGGCAGCCATTCCCCGATAGCTCAGCGGTAGAGCGGGCGGCTGTTAACCGCTAGGTCGCTGGTTCGAATCCAGCTCGGGGAGCCATGTATAATATTCCACAGGCACCTGCTGGGGCAGGTGAGGGACAAGCTGAAAGAAGGGGAGCGCAAAGTCCAGGACCTTTTAGAATGAGCAAACAAGGCAAAGGCGTGCAGAAAAGGGGAGAGAAGAGAAAAAGGCACAGACATGGAAAGCGAATAACGATTCCGTGGAAGCCTGTTCTTATTGTGGTAGCCATTATTTTCCTGGTGACAGTCGCATATCTTGTTTCCCGGGGAGATACTAGCGCCCAACCCGGCACCCCAGTTGCAGTTATGCCTGTGGTCCATATCGCCGACGTACAATCACCTCATGTTCCCTATAATAGCAACCCTCCAACCTCTGGCCCCCACGTCTCTTTGCTTGCAAGGTGGGGTATCCACAGCGACCCCATACCGCCGGAGGTGCAGGTTCATAACCTGGAGCACGGGGGAGTATTAGTACAGTATAGCTCTCTGGCTTCGGCTGCACTGATTGGGCAGTTGGAAGGGGTGGTCAGTCGCTATGAAGATCACGTGATCCTGGCCCCCTACTTTAACATGGATAGCCAGATTGCCCTGACGGCCTGGGGGCGTATTGATAAGTTTGATGAATGGGACGAGGATCGCATTGTGGAGTTCATCGAGGCTTATAGAGGAATCGACCACCATTAGCGCTAGCTTTTTCCAGATTCATATACAAACAACTGTAACTTATCCCCAATGGAGCACGGGCCGCATACACACTGGCACGACTACCCTGGGCTAAACCTCAGTGCTGCGCCCAGGCTTGACGGCCGTATTGAAGGGAAGAGGATAAAATGCCTACAGTGAAGGTTGGCGATATCGGTATCTATTATGAGATCCATGGGGAGGGGGAGGCGTTGGTCTTGATCATGGGCTATGGCGCCAACTCCGGGGAGTGGTTCCGCCAGATTCCGTTCCTCTCCCGGGAGTACCGCGTGGTCGCCTTCGACAACAGGGGCGCCGGGCGGAGCGATAAGCCGGATGTGCCCTATACCATGCCAATGTTGGCTCAGGATATCGCTGGACTCCTTGAGGCGCTGGCTATCGATGTCGCCCATATCTATGGCGTCTCCATGGGGGGCATGATCGCCCAGGAGTTTGCCCTTTGCTACCCGCAGAGGGTGATCAGCCTCATCCTGGGGTGCACCCTCTGCGGAGGTACCCACACTATCATGCCCGATGAGGAGGTGATGACGGTCCTCTTCGACATGGAGCGTATGGAGCGGCTGACGTCGGAGGAGGAGGCCAGGGAATTGCTTCCTTTCACGCTCACCCAGGAGTTCATCGATAACAATCCAGATATCGTGGAACAGGCGATAGCGAAGCGGCTGGAATATGTCACCCCCCCTCACGGCTTTGTGAGGCAGGCAGAGGCGATAATGGGCCATGATACCTATGAGCGGCTGCCCCAGATCAAGGCCCCCACCCTGGTCATAGCCGGCACTGGCGACCGGCTGATCCCGGTGGAGAACTCCAGGATACTGGCCTCCCGTATTCCCAACGCCGAGCTGGTGTTGTTCGAGGGGGCGGGGCACGGCTTCCTGCTAGAGGTAGAGGAGGAGGCAAACAAAGCCGTCCTCGATTTCCTGAGACGGCATCCCCGACCATCCTGATGGGCGCCGCCGGAGCTATTGGCCAGGATTTGACCTGTTCCTGCCCCTATAGCAAACCTGTAGTTGGGTCAAGTAGAGCGGGCGGCTGTTAACCGCTAGGCCGCTCGCTTCGTGGCAATGCAAGACTACGATTCGGCTTTTCGTGTTTGGCGCATTTGGGGCGGCGGCAAAATGTGCCAAACCCTCTGCGTTCTCAGCCTCGCAAAAATTCTCTAAAAAATAATTTTTTCAATATTGGCGGCGTTTGTCCTTCGAAGCTTTCGCGTAGGAGGGAGAAAATTTTTGAAAGGTAGTATTATTTGATTTGAGCCATTTCGATCATCAGCAGATGTGCATTTTGAAGTGCTTTGAAAGTTAGCTGAGTTTCATTGGATATTTCAACAGCATCACGTTTATTTAGCTCAATACCATTAATATCTAAACTTCCTTCTATACAGACAAGATAAATCTGCCGCCCGGCATCTAGGCTGAATACCACTTGTTTCCCTTTTTCAATCTCTGAAACAAATATATTCGCGTCCTGATTTATTTGAATTACAGAGTTTATATCCTTTCCTGAAACTATATGAAGCAACTTATTATGGCGGTCAGACTTGGAGAACCTTTTAGAACCATATTGGGGAGTTGCTCCCTGTTTATCAGGCAGAATCCATATTTGTAGAAAACGAAGGAGTTCATCAGGAGCATCATTCATTTCAGAGTGAGTTATTCCTGTCCCCGCACTCATATACTGCACATCACCATGCCTCAGGGTTTCTTTATTTCCCATATTGTCCATATGAGTCAGTTCACCTTCTATACAGTAAGAAACGATTTCCATATTCTCATGAGGATGGGTGCCAAATCCTGTACTTGGTTGGACAATATCGTCGTTTAAAACTCGCAGCACACCAAAATGTACATTCTGAGGGTTATAATATTCTGCAAAGGAAAAGTGAAAACGACTGATAAGCCAGCCGCGGTTTGCAACATATAAATTCTCTGATGATATTTTATTGTGCATTAGATACGACCTCAGTTGTGTTTTTGAAAAAAGACAGGGCGTCAGCCTCTGATTCAAAACAATGTATGATTATATCGGTTTTTAAGATCTCCATTACGGCCATGTTTAGGTCGCTGGTTCGAATCCAGCTCGGGGAGCCCAAATTATTTCTTCCTTGCCTCAGTCGAAGCCATGCCAAGTGCAAGGGTTTCCACTGGCTCCCCCTAAAGAAGCGACTCACGCTCACATGCCCTTGACGCCTTCTCTCGGGGTTATCCCATCTCTAATTCGCTTTATGAACGAGCCCACTGCCAGCGCAGGCTGGTCGCTGCTCTCCAAAATATCGATGATTCGGCTGCCCAGGATCACTCCATCGGCGACCTCGGCAACTCGGCGAGCCTGCTCCGGGGTGGAGATGCCGAAGCCAACACAGAGCGGCTGAGAGGTCTTGAGCCTGACCTTGGCCACGAAGCCTTCCAGTTGAGCGGGCAGACTATCCCTGGCACCGGTAACGCCGGAGAGCGATACCAAATAGATAAAGCCACGGGACCTGGCGGCTACCAAGCCAATACGTTCCTCGCTGCTGGTGGGAGCTAGCAGGTAGATGAGGTCCAGCTGGTATCTCTCGGTCAGCCTCTCCAGCTCCATCCCCTCGTCAGGTGGCAGGTCAGGGATAATCAGCCCATCTATGCCTGCCTGGGCACAGGCGCAGCAAAAGGGCTCCAATCCATAATGCAGCAAAGGGTTATAGTAGCTCATGAATATCAGAGGGCTGTCAACCTTTTGCCGCAGCTCTTGAGCAACCTCCAGACATAGCTCGGGGGTGACTCCCTGCCGCAGAGCATGGTAGCTCGCTCGCTGAATGGTGGTGCCATCGGCCAGAGGGTCGGAGAAGGGGATACCGAGCTCAACCATGTCGCATCCGCTGCCCACTAGGGCGGGCACCAGTTTCAATGTAGCTTCGATGTTGGGGTATCCCACAGTCAGGTAGGCGATTAGCGCCTTATGTCCGGGCTTGGCGAAGACAGACTCGATGCGCTTCATAGATGAACTCCCAGTGTTTGGGCTACAATATCCAGGTCTTTATCTCCACGCCCGCTCAGATTGACCAGGATGATTTGCTCCTTCGATAATTGACTGGCGAGTCTAGTGGTATAGTAGATGGCATGTGCGGGCTCCAAGGCAGGGATGATCCCCTCTTTTTCGCAGAGCAGCCGGAACCCCTCAAGCGCCTCCTCGTCATCGACGGCAACGTAGCTTGCCCGCCCGCTCTCCTTATAGTAGCTGTGTTCGGGGCCCACCCCAGGGTAATCAAGCCCCGCTGAGATGCTATGTGTCTCACTTATCTGCCCAGCCCCATCCTGGAGCACATAGGATTTTGTGCCATGAAGCACGCCGATGCTTCCCGCCACCAGGCTGGCGGCATGCCTCCCGGTATCGAGACCCAACCCAGCGGCCTCAACCCCGACCAGCTTCACCTCGGAGTCAACGAAGGGATGAAAAAGGCCCATGGCATTGCTGCCACCGCCAACGCAGGCTATAGCGTAATCGGGCAGGCGACCGGCGGCCTCGAGAAGCTGTTGCCGAGCTTCCCTGCCCATGACCGACTGAAAATTGCGCACCATCATCGGGTAGGGGTGAGGTCCCACGACGCTGCCCAGAAGGTAATGGGTGGAATCGACATTGGTCACCCAGTCACGGATCGCCTCATTGATGGCGTCCTTGAGCGTTTGGCTGCCGCTGGCCACCGGCCGCACCTCTGCGCCAAGGAGCTTCATGCGGAAGACATTTAAGGATTGGCGGCGAATATCCTCCTCCCCCATATAGACTATGCACTCCAGCCCCAGCATGGCGCAGACAGTGGCTGCAGCCACACCATGCTGGCCGGCGCCGGTCTCAGCGACAACGCGTCTCTTTCCCATGCGTTCCGCCAATAGCCCTTGACCCAGGGTGTTGTTGATCTTGTGGGCACCGGTGTGGGCCAGGTCCTCCCTCTTGAGGAAAATCTTGGCCCCGCCACAGTGCTCGCTGAGCTTGGCGGCATGATAGAGGGGTGTTGGTCTGCCTGCATAGTCCCTGAGAAGTGCGGCGAGACGCCTTTGAAAGTCGTCATCCCGTTCCGCCTCCCGGTAGGCCTCCTCCAGGGCTTCCAGCGCAGACATTAAGGTTTCGGGCACAAACCTGCCCCCGAATTGCCCGAAGCGACCGAACTCATCTGGGAACTCTTTTTTCGTTACCTGTTTCTGTCGTTTCTTATCTGCCATCTTGCCGTGCCCTCCTTACCGCCCTTTTCGCTCTTAAACTCTCTTTCTGCCATTCCTTATCTGCTTTCTTCACCGCCTGGATAAAGGCTTGGATTTTAACCACATCTTTTACGCCATCGGTTTCCACGCCGCTGGAGACATCCACAGCCCAGGGCCTGACCAACCTGATCGCCTGGTCTACGTTATCCGGCGAGAGGCCACCAGCGATAATCACCGGGAGCCTCTGTGACACCCTCCCTGCCAGCCCCCAGTCAAAGGTTTGACCCGTGCCACCGTAGCTACCTTCAACATGGGAATCCAGAAGACAGACAAAAACTCGTCCCTTCAGCAATCTGTGGCCTATGCTCAGGTTATCGAGGATATCCTTTTCATGCTCCCAGTTTGGCACGTGAATAGCCTTGATAATGGGCCTTTCGATCCCCTGGCAGTACTCCCAGGACTCGTCGCCACTCAGTTGCACCCAATCGAGCCCACAGTGATCAGCGTTCCGGTTCACCTCAGGCGCAGGGATGTTGACAAAGACGCCAACCGCCAGGGGAGAGGATGGCAATCGCTTCAGTTCCAGGATTATTTCCCCCGCTTTATCCACGGTCACCTGGCGTTTGCTGGGGGCAAAGACCAGTCCTATGAAGTCGGCGCCAGCCTCCGCTGCCGCTAGAGCCTGGTCAGCTTCAGTGATGCCACAGATCTTGACCCTGGTCATAGGAGCTCCCTCATCTTTGCTGCCACATCGCTGGCGGTGACAAGAGCCTCACCGACGAGAATAGCATCAACCCCCCATTCCCGCAAGCTCTGGACATCGGCTCGATTCCCGATCCCGCTTTCGCTGACCACTATTCGGTCTGGCGGCACCAGGGGACGAAGCCGCTTTGTGGTGCTGAGGTCAACGGCAAAGCTTCCCAGGTTGCGGTTATTGATACCGATGATCCTGGCCTCACTCAGAAGGGCGCTCTCCAGCTCAGCCTCGTTATGAACCTCTACCAGGCATTGCATGCCAAGCTGGTGACTTAGTGAAAGCAGCTCCTTTAGCTGCTCATTGCTCAAAATAGATACGATGAGGAGCAGGGCATCGGCGCCACAGGCGCGAGATTCGTAGACTTGATAGGGATCGAAGATGAAGTCCTTTCTCAGCAGGGGGATTTTCTCAAGCTCCCTTCTGACCGCCGCCAAATGCTCCAGACTGCCCTGAAAGTATCTGCTCTCGGTCAACACCGATATAGCGGCGGCCCCATTATCGGCATAGCTCTGGGCCAATCTTACTGGGTCGAGGTCAGGACAGATCAGACCTTTGGAGGGGGAGGCCTTTTTGACCTCAGCGATAACCCGCACCTCATCCCCCCGCAGGGCTGAGGCAAAGTCCAGCGGCGGGGGCTTTTGCCGGCTGAGAGCCTTCAGCCGGGAGAGGGGCATATTCCGCTTTCCTCTCGCCAGCTCCTCCGCCTTGGCCTCGATTATCTGGTCCAGGATCATTTTTCGCACTTCACGAATGGCTGTTTGAAGTCCAACCGCATTCTCCAGGATGGGGCCAACGAACGCCGGCAGTCCCCCTAAAGGCTTTGACTGATTGCGATCAGCCCCTCAAGCTTTTCCCATGCTTTGCCGCTGTCTACCGCCTGCCCAGCCAGCTCGAGCCCCTGCTCCATAGTTTCCGCCTTTTCGCCAGCCACCAGTGCCGCTGCCGCATTGATAAGCACTATATCGCGGTGCCGCCCTTTTTTGCCCTTTAGGATGCGGCTTAGTATCTCTGCGTTCTCCTGAGGCGATCCGCCTCTGAGGCTTTTCAGGCTGGTACGGCGAAAGCCAAGAGCCTCAGGGTTTATAGAATAGCTTTTGGTCCTGCCTTTCTTCAGTTCGCAGACCGTAGTTCGCCCGCCCAGGGTGATCTCATCCAGGCCATCCTCGCCGTGCACCACCAGTGCATGACGACAGCCGAGCAGCTTTAGCACCTGCGCCATCTTCATCGTCAGCGCGCCATCGGCCACCCCCAAAACTTGAGCCCGGGCCCGAGCGGGGTTGGTCAAGGGGCCCAGGATGTTGAAAACGGTGCGAATGCCGATCTCACGCCTAGGGGCGGCGGCGTACTTCATCGCAGGATGAAAAACAGGGGCAAACATGAAGCCTATGCCCACCTCCTGGAGACACCTCTGCACCTGCTGGGCACCGAGATCGATCTTGACCCCCAGCGTCTCCAGCACATCGGCGCTGCCGCAACTGGAGCTCATGCTTCGGTTGCCATGCTTGGCCACCTTGAGCCCGGCGCCAGCGACCACAAAGGCGGCAGCGGTGGAGATATTGAAGCTCCCCGAGCCATCGCCCCCCGTGCCACAGGTATCGACCACCGGCCCCGATACCTCCATCGGGATCGCCCTCTCCCGCATCACCCTCGCCATCCCTGCGATCTCCTCCACCGTCTCCCCCTTGAGCCTGAGCGCGGTGACAAAGGCGCCAAACTGGGCTGGCGTGGCCTCGCCGGCCATGATCTCCTCCATAACGGCCGCCGCCTGCTCCATGGTGAGCGACTTACCTGAGACTAGGGTATCGATAGCTTCACGAATCATTTGACCTACCCTCCGACTTTAGAGCGTCACAATATCCTCTTCTTTCTCCACTTCAAAGTATTGTAGTTCAGGAGCAGCGTTGGTCGAAGAAATGAGACGAGATTCGTAAGGTTTTCCAAATACATCCTCATATTGTGCTCTTAAGTAACCGTACCCCCTGCCTTCATGAACTGTGTAGCCTTCTATTTGTGTGTCGACCTTAACTGCTCTATGTTCGCCGCGCCCTGCGAGTGCACTCAGACACAGCGCTTTAGTCCTATCCCGCCATTCAGGGTGTTCTTTGTCTTCTATCCAGCAACGGAGATTCAGAGCTGGCCCAGTGCCAACATTTGTGCAACTAATATTTATCTTTCTTGAATCCTGCGCTTCAATCCGTACGACAGGACGAACCGCATCGTGTCTCTGCTCCCTCATCTCCTCAGCCATTTTCGTGCTGGCCTCAGCTTGTTTCTCAGTACCTTTGCTGATGGCAAAAGTCCGCCAAGCATAGATGCCGGTGACTATCACAAGCAAAACAATCGCAATTGCTTGAACCCAATCGGTCACTGTCATCTTGTCCTCTTTATGTAGCCGACGCTATAGGTCGAAAAAGGAAATTTCTCAACAAATCCTTCCCCACCTCGGTCATGATGGATTCGGGATGAAATTGGACCCCCTCCACCGGGTATTGGCGGTGGCGTAATCCCATAATGATGCCCTTTTCCGTCCAGGCGGTGACCTCCAGGCAGTCGGGGAGAGCGTAGGGCATCACCACCAGGGAGTGATAGCGAATGGCAGGGAAGGGACTGGGCAGTCCGGCGAGGACGCCCTGGCCATTGTGGTGGATAAGGGAGGACTTACCATGCATGATCTCACCCGCCCGCTCCACCACAGCCCCGTAGCTATAGCCGACGCATTGGTGCCCCAGAC
>JBHIBU010000036.1:0-9866 GCA_046759245.1 Dehalococcoidia bacterium
TCGCCACCGCTCTTTAGATAGCCTGCTGGGTCAGGCTGAGATCGGCCTAAAGTTCAAAAAAAGAATTGGGCTTTTAGGGGCTGCCGTCTCCGACCACCCCGATCTGGATGAGCTAGTGACCCGGCTGCGCAGAATGGGCGCCCAGCTCTCCGTCAGCTCCCTCAGGATTTGCCCCTTATCGGATGTGGTGCTCAAGGCCCTTGCGGAAAGCGGCGTCCAGACCGTCGCCCTCGCCCCTGAGGCGGGTTCGGAGAGATTGCGCCGCATTATAAATAAGGGCGTAGCGGAGAGGGATATCGTCGAGGCCATAGATAAGGTTGCCGGGCACGGTTTCAGGCAGCTCAAGCTCTATTTCATGATTGGTCTGCCCACGGAAACCGATGATGATGTTGATGAGATCGTGAAACTAGCCCTCGCCTTGAAGGGGCGCATTGACAGGAGGCGCGCAGGCTGCCAGATCACCCTTACTGTAGAGCCTTTTGTGCCCAAGGCGGGCACCCCCTTTCAATGGCTCCCGATGACCAGTGCCGAAATTCTAAGACGTCGCCTAGCCTTGCTCAAGAATAGCCTTAAGCCAAAAGGCATTGATATCAAGTCAGAGAGCGTGGGTTGGATGGTCATCCAAGGGGTATTGGCACGAGGAGATGCCAGGCTTGCCCAGGCGCTGGCCAGGATGGAGGGGCAGTCCCTTTCCTCTTGGCGCCTAGCTCTTGAGGAGTGCGGCCTCGATGCCGATTTTTATGTCAACCGAGAGCTCCCCCCTACTGAGAGGCTGCCCTGGTCAAACCTTGATTCGGGGGTTGACCTCGGCTATCTGGAATTGGAGCTTGAGAAGGCAATTCGTGGCGAGGAGACGGCGCCCTGCCCGCCTGCGGGGTGCCAGGAGTGCGGGGTTTGCTGAGCTATGGATATCGAGAGGAATATTCGAGAGGTGGAAAGGCGCATTGCCCAAGCGGCAATGCGGGCGGGCAGGGCGTCCGATGAGATAACCCTCGTCGCCGTGACCAAGGAGGTCGAGCCCTGGGCTATCGAGGCTGCCCTCAACGCCGGCATCAGGCATATTGGCGAAAATAGGGTTCAGGAGGCGAGGGCTAAGATTGAGCGTTTTTCCGCCTTGGAGCGGCGCCCTACCTGGCACATGGTGGGGCATCTTCAGAGCAACAAGGTCAAGACAGCGGTGCAGATTTTTGATATAATTCAGAGTATAGATTCAGTCAAATTAGCGCAGGCTGTAAGCCAGCGTACCCAAGATACCCTTCCCCTATTGCTTCAGGTCAATGTCTTGGGGGAGGGGCCAAAGAGCGGCTTTTCGGTGGCAGAATTGCCCCAGGCGGCGGAGGAGATCGCCCGCCTGCCCGGGCTGGAGGTAAAGGGGCTGATGACCATCGCCCCTCTGGTGAGGGACCCTGAGGAGGTTCGCCCCATATTCCGCAGGCTACGAGAGCTTGGGGATGCACTGGGACTGGAACACCTTTCTATGGGGATGAGCGATGATTTTGAGGTTGCGGTGGAGGAGGGGGCGACGATGGTGAGGCTCGGTCGCGCCATCTTCGGGGAGCCAAGGTAAATCGGCTTCTTAGCCGATGTAGCGAATCGGCGGAAAAAAGGAGCGGATAATGAAAATTGCCTTTATCGGTGGCGGGGTCATGGGAGAGGCGATGATCAGGGGGATTCTGAGCAAAGGGCTGGCCAGGCCCCAAGATATCATCGCCAATGACATTAGCCCAGCGCGGCTACAGAGCCTGAAAGATCAATACAAGATTGTGGTGACTCACGATCACGGCGTTGCTGTAAAGGGCTCCAACGTCGTCGTTATCGCTGTCAAGCCTCAGAATTTGTCTGAGCTTATGCCAGAGCTGAAGGACAGATTCGTCCGAGGTCAGCTTGTCCTTTCCATCGTCGCCGGGGCGAGCCTGGTCACCATCGGCAACGGATTGGGGCATAAGTCGGTGGTTCGTGCCATGCCTAATACTCCGGCCCAGATCGGCGAGGGGATGAGCGTGTGGACCGCTTCAGGCAGGGTGAGCCAGAGCCAAAAAGAGGCTGCCAAATCCATTCTGGGGGCGCTGGGCAAGGAAATCTATGTAAGCGATGAGAAATACATCGCTATGGCCACCGCGATAAGCGGTAGCGGGCCAGCCTATATCTTCTTGGTTGTCGAAGCGCTCATCGATGCTGCGGTGCACATCGGCTGGCCCCGTGAGACGGCGGGGGAGTTGGTGCTGCAAACGGTATTGGGGGCGACACGCCTGGCTCAGGAAACGGGCAAGCACCCTGCGGAGCTAAGAAATATGGTCACCTCTCCTGGAGGAACCACTGTGGAAGGTTTGCTCCAGCTGGAGGGGGGCGGGCTGAGAGCGCTGCTCACTCACGCCGTTATTGCAGCCTATGAGAAAGCAAAGAGTCTGGAGGGTAAATGATCTTCTTCCTTTCCTTCGTCAGCGTTGTCTGTAACGCTCTCGCTATTATTATTTTCGTACGTGCCATTCTCTCCTGGTTTGCCGTCTCTCCTCATGAGCCGATCATGGTTTTCCTCTATCGGATTACCGAGCCTATCCTGGCACCGCTGCGCCGCATAATTCCTCGGATTGGCATGGTCGATATCACCCCTGCCATCGCTATCATCGTTTTGCTGCTCATTCCACAGCTCCTGGCACGCCTTATCTAGCGAGAAAATGTATAAAAAGATCGATTTGCATGTTCATACCCCCAAGTCCTCATGCTATGTAGATCATTTAATGCCGGAGGCCGACATCGAAACCTCCCTGGAGGAGATCGTCGAAGCAGCCATCGCCTCTGGGCTTGATGCTATCGCCATCACCGACCACAACAGCGCTGAGGGGATTGAGGGGATAAGGGGGATAGGGAGAGAAAATCACTTATACGTTTTTCCTGGGGTGGAGATATCGGCAAAAGGGGGCCACGTCCTTGCCATCTTTGATCAGGATACCCCGGTTGAGAAATTGCGCCATCTGATAAAGCTCCTCGGCTTCGATGAGGAGGGGCAAGGTCACGGCTTCTACGAGACTGGTCTCTGGCTTGATGAGGTGTTTTGGAGGATAGAGGAGAGCGGAGGGCTCGCCATCGCCGCTCATGTAGACAGGCGACCAAAGGGCTTTCTCGCCTCCGATGAGCCGACCAAAGACAAGAAGAGAATCTACAACAGCGACCACCTCAGCGCTTTAGAGATCACCGTTCCCTCTATGAGAACCCTCTGGAATGAAGGAATGGTGCCCAATTTCCCCCCAAAATATGCCTGTATCCAGGGGTCTGATGCTCATGACCCAAGGGAGATCGGCAGACGCCCAATATATGTTGACATTCCCGTCATTGATTTAGAGGGGCTTCGCCTCGCCTTTCAAGAGCATGAAACCAGAATAAGGTTCCCCGAGGATCTTGGTGAAGAGAATTCAGCCTCCTAGCCTCCAAAAAATCTATTGACTTCGATCCTGACAGGGGTAAATTCAGCGGCGGAAAGGCAGGCGATGTGTAGAAGCCTTTCTTTTAGAATAAGGCTAAAAAGCTCAGGAAAGGGGGTCACAATCGATGGTGCAATGGACTAAGGTAAGGGAATTTGAAGACATCCTCTATGAGAAGGCGGAAGGTGTGGCTAAGATCACCATAAATCGGCCGCAGACAAGGAATGCCTTTCGCGCCAAGACCTTCCGTGAGATGTCGCAGGCATTCCTCGATGCCTGGGGGGATAGGGATGTTGGCGTGGTAGTGCTCACTGGAGCCGGCGACAAGGCCTTCTGCTCCGGGGGCGACGTCTCGGTAAGGGGTGCCGCAGGATATGGTGGCGAGGAGGAAGGTCCCTGGCTGGGGTTCTCCATCCCCACCCCTTTTGAGCTGATCCGGCATATCTCCAAGCCGGTGATCGCCATGGTCAATGGCTTCGCCATCGGGGGCGGGCATGTGCTCCATGTGATCTGCGACCTCTCCATCGCCTCGGAGACGGCGATGTTTGGTCAGGTGGGTCCCAGGTTTGGCAGCTTCGATGCTGGGTTTGGCTCGGCCTATCTGGCCAGGGTTGTGGGGCAGAAAAAGGCTCGGGAGATCTGGTACCTTTGCCGAAGGTATAGCGCGCAGGAGGCGCTGGAGATGGGCCTGGTCAACAAGGTGGTGCCTCCCGATAAGCTGGAGGAGGAGACCATGGCCTGGTGCCAGGAGATTTTGGCATTGAGCCCTACCGCGCTCAGGGTTCTCAAGTCCTCCTTCAACGCCGATGTGGAACATATCAACGGCATAGAGATGATGGCAACGCACTCCCTGACCATGTACTATGCCGGCGAGGAGGCCGAGGAGGGGGCTATGGCCTTCCTGGAGAAAAGGCCGCCGGATTACTCCAAGTGGAGATAGAATCCCGAGGCATCATTTCCTGGGAGGGGTGGCAGGGCTTCCGCTTTTCGTCTGATGCTCGCCTTTTTTAGCGGGATTTGACCCTAGCACTATGGCGGAAAATCCCCTATAATTGAGGCGATGGCACTCGCTGAGGATGTTCAACGACTGAGGGGGAGTCTGGGCCAACTGCCGGAGCCCACGGTCAATCCCGCCCTCATCGTGGTCAGTGGCTTGCCTGGTACTGGCAAATCCTACTTCTGCCGCAAGCTTGCCGAGCGGCTCCCCTTCTCCATTCTGGAGAGCGATGCCCTGAGGAAGGTGCTTTCCCCCTCACCGAACTACAGCCCCGGGGAAAGCAATCGTCTTTTTGGGGCCTGCCATCTCCTTATCGAAGAGCTACTGAGGAGGGGAATACCCCTTATCTTTGACGCCACAAACCTGGTGGAACGCCACCGGGAGCGCCTCTATCAGATTGCCGACCGCGTTGGAGCAAGGCTGATCATTGTGCGCGTTGAAGCCCCACCGAAATTGGTTCGCTTGCGCTTACAGGGTCGCTCCCTAGGCGTTGACCCCGAAGACAGGTCGGGGGCCGACTGGAGGGTTTACCAAAAGATGGGGGCATCGGCTCAGAGGATCAGGCGAAACCATTTCGCTGTCGATACCTCCAACGACATCGCCCCGGTGATAAACAAGATTGTGAGAGAAGTAAACCGCTAACTCCAGCTTTGTCCACTGTATTGTGTCCTAAGGATATTTTAGATATTATGAAGCCAAGAGGGCAAAAAGGAGGAGCCATGGAGGTCAAGGTAGTATCAGGGGACATTGCAAAGCTTCCGCTAAGTGCTATCATAGTGAACCTCTTTGAAGGGGTTGAAAGCCCTGCTGGCGCCACTGGAGCGGTGGATAAAGCCCTTGGCGGAGTGATCGGCCAGCTCATCGCCCAGGGGGAGACCAAGGGCAAGCTCAACGAAATCACCATGATCCATAGCATGGGGAAGATCGAAGCGGCACGGGTAATTGTAGCTGGGCTGGGAAAGGAAAAGGAGCTGAACCTCTCCAGGATTCGCGGGGTTACTGCGGAGGCATGTCGATTCCTGCGAAAGGCAGGGGCGGAGCGAGTAGGCACCGTTGCCCATGGGGCGGGCTTGGGGGGTATCGATGCTGAAAAATCAGCCCAAGCAGTCACTGAGGGCGCTATCCTAGGGCTTTACACCTTCCGCAAGCACCAAACCAAGGAGCCAGAGCAAAAGGAGATCAAGGAGCTCCTCATTGTGGAAAGGGGCAGGAGCAAGCTTTCCCAGATGAAGCGGGGGTGCGCCAGGGGGAAACTAATGGCGGAGGCAACAAATCTCGCCCGGGATATGGCCAACGAACCTGCCAACTATATGACCCCCAGCGACATGGCGGAGGTGGCAACAAAGGTGGCCCAGGACTACGGCCTTGAGTGCCAGGTGATAGAGCAAGAGGAGATGGAGCAGCTAGGGATGGGCGCCCTCCTCGGCGTGGCTCGAGGAAGCAGAGAGCGGCCAAAGTTCATCCTCCTTAGCTATAAAGGAGGCGACCCCTCAACAGGCGCGCTGGGTCTTGTGGGCAAGGGGATAACCTTCGACTCCGGTGGCATCTCTATCAAGCCCGCTGAGGGTTTGGAGGAAATGAAGGGGGACATGGCGGGCGGAGCTGCGGTGATCGCAGCGATGGGCGCCATCGCCGAGCTGAAGCCAGGGATCAATGTCACTGCGCTGATCCCGGCAACGGAGAACCTCCCCAGCGGCACTGCCCTCAAGCCTGGCGACATCCTCCAAGCGATGAATGGCAAGACCATCGAGATCGTGACCACAGATGCCGAGGGGCGGCTCATTCTAGCCGATGCCCTGAGCTATGCCCGCAAGCTGGAGCTTTCTCCCCTGGTGGATGTAGCTACCTTGACCGGTGCCTGCCATATCGCCCTGGGCGACTTTTGTAGCGGCGCTTTCGGCAACAACCAGGAGCTATTGGAGAGGGTGATAAGGGCTGGCGAGGAGGCTGGTGAGCGCTTCTGGCAGATGCCCATGTATGAGGAGTATAAAGAGCAGAACAAGAGCGATGTCGCCGACATCAAGAACTCCAGTGGGAAATGGGGAGCGGCGATCACCGGTGCCCAGTTCCTCGCCGAATTTATCGAGGAGACGCCATGGGTTCACCTGGATATTGCGGGAACCTGGCGCAGCGACAAGGACCGAACCTTCTTGGTCAAGGGGGCAACCGGGGGTGCGGTGAGAACCCTGGTCAACCTCGCCCTGGCCCTGGCCCAGGAATAGGCAAAGGAGGAAATCCAGCGCACGGAGGTCTCTAGTGAAGGTCAAATGGCTTGGTCATGCATCTTTTCTCATCACCTCAGATGAAGGAACCAACATCCTCACCGACCCTTACCAGCTCGGCATGTTTGGGGTCAATTACGACAAAATAGAGGAGGCAGCCGACATCGTGACAGTCAGCCACGAACACTCCGACCATAACAATGTCAAGGGTGTTCCCGGAAGCCCCCAGGTGGTAAAGGGTACTGGCAGACAGCAGGTAAAGGGGATCGGGGTTGAGGGAATAGCAAGCTATCACGATGAGGCCGGCGGCAGCCAGCGAGGTGCGAATAACATATTCTGCTTTACAGTGAATGGGGTTAGGGTCTGCCATCTGGGAGACCTGGGTCATGTGCTCAGCGACCAGCAGCTCGCCGAGGTCGGTGAGGTCGATGTCCTTCTCACCCCGATGGCGGGAACCTACACCCTCGACGCTGCCGCAGCCAGTCGAGTCGTCGACCAGATTAAGCCCCGCGTGGTCATCCCCATGCATTATCAAACGGTCAAGTGCCCCAGTTTCCCCGTAACCGATGTCGAGCCTTTCCTGGCCGCCAAGACAAATGTGAAAAGGGTGGAAAGCGCAGAGGCCGAGTTTAAGAAGGAGCAGCTCCCCTCAGCCACAGAGATTGTGGTGCTGAAGCATGCCCTATAGGAGCTGAGGGCTTGGAAAATATTTCAAAATAAGGGGTAGTTATGCCGGCAAACCTGCCACCGGAATATTTCCACGCCCAGAAGCGCTACCGACGGGCCAGGAGCCCTGAGGAAAAGGTGGAGGCTCTTGAGGCGATGCTCTCTATCATGCCCAAGCATAAGGGCACCGATAGGCTTCGTGTCGAGTTGAGAACAAAGATCGCCAAATTTAGTGAGGAATCGCAAAGAAAGCTTGCCACCAGTAGAAAGGGGAGCGCCTACAATATAAGGAAGGAAGGGGCAGGCCAGGTGATACCGGTAGGGCTTCCCAACGCCGGTAAGTCCCAGCTAGTATCGACCCTCACTGAGGCATCCCCCGTCGTCGCTGATTACCCCTTCACCACCAAAGCCCCTACCCCGGGGATGATGAGGTTCGAAAATATTCAAATACAGTTGGTGGATATCCCCCCGATAATAGACCGCAATGCCCAGCCCTGGCTGCCCAATCTCTTGAAGGGTGCCGACCTTCTCCTGATAATGGTGGACCTGAGCGCAGAGCCGCTAGGCCAGGTGGAAGCGATAATTGAGGATCTAGGGAAGCTAAAGATAGAGCCTATGGGTCGAAAAGAAGGGCAAAAAGAGGGGGCGGAGCCGTGGATATTTCAGAAGAGGGCTTTGATTGTGGCGAATAAGGAGGATTTGGAGGGCTCGGGGGAGAGCTATAGAGTATTGCGGTCACGATATAGCGGGGAATTTCCCCTCATTTCCATCTCTGCCAAGGGGGGAAGCGGCTTGGAGGGGTTGAAGGAGGAGATCTATCGAAGTCTGGACATCATTCGGGTATACACCAAGGTCCCGGGTATGAAAGCGGACCTGGAGGAGCCTATAGTCCTCAAGAGGGGGAGCACGGTGGAGGATGTAGCCCAATCTGTTCATAAGGATTTCCAGGCCAAACTGAAATATGCCCAGCTTTGGGGCTCTGGGAAGTACGACGGGCAGCAGGTGAAAAGGGGGCATATCCTGGAGGATGGCGATGTGATAGAGCTACGCCTCTAAGTAGCGTTGCTTTTTTATCCGCCATAGTTTCTCCGCCAAACCCTCTATATATAATCTGTTCTCAAGCTTTTCCTTCCATCTTTCAGGGATGGATTCGATTCCAAGATAGGCCCCGGAGATGGCCCCGGTCATGGCAGCGATGGTGTCGGTATCCCCACCCAGGCTTATGGCATAAACCACAGCCTCCTCGAAGGACTGGGGGTGGCTCAAGAAGCAATAGATGGCTGTGGGCACCGAATTGAAGGCCTCGATGCCGTTTCCCAGCTCGAGGATGACCCTCGCCCTATCTTCCTCCCCAATTAACCTCTCTATGCTCTTTAGCTTCTCTCTGTAAACCTCGTGCTGTATAAAATTGCCGAGTCCCCCCAAGAAATCAGCGCTTTTAAAGGGCGAAAAAGGGTCGGAGGCGGTGGCCAAAGCGACAGCATAGGCCTGTAAAGCGGCACCCTGCCTTCCCAATTCATGGGCATGGGTGATCCCGCTCGATTCATAGGCTACCTCTTTTAACCCGTCTGGGTCATCATGATAGAAGACCCCTATGGGCGCGATCCTCATCGCCGAGTCATTCCCGTAGGAGCCGCCTCGATACAATCTCTCAGCAGCCTTATCCCAGGCCTCGCCGCCCTTTATCATGCTGAAGATGCGGGGTGGTCCTGGACCGTAACCACGATAGGGCTCAAGGTCGTAATTCCTAATGAAGGTGTTTGCCATGTGCTCACCGTCGAAGCCTTTATTCTCTATCAATGACTCAGCCACCCCGATGGCCATGTGGGTATCGTCCGTGTAACTTAGAGGGCTAGGCTGCTCTGCCAGAGCCTGGACCTCGTTGTAATCCACCATGTGCCATCCCTCCAGCGATGCTCCCAAGGCATCCCCTACCGCAGTGCCGATCAAGGATCCCAGGAATTTCGACCTTAAAGCCTCCATCTCGCTAGGGTATCCCTTCTAATTCTTGCTTACATTCCTCCAGCAGTCTGTAGTATTGCGAATCAAGTTGAGCCAGGCTCCTCCGCCACTGCTCCTGAAATTGAGGCTGTCTCTCCACCTCAACTCTGGTCGATAAGCCAGGTTGTTGAGCTGCCTGCTCCAGCTGCCTTTGGAACTCCCTTTTCAGCGTCTCGTAGACCTGGCTCCTTTGTTGTTCCCCCTCTTGCTCATAGTGCTTGAAAAGGCGCCTTATTTTGCTATACACATTTTCAACGCCTCCCTTATCCCCTTTCAAGGCCTTGATCCCCTCCAGCACCCTTCTATTAATCCCTTTGGCAAAATCGTTTCTTGGCAGGTCCATGTTTCTGAGGAGGATTCCTTGGGCACTTTCAGCTGCATACCCTCTTGCCTCCTCATCATACCTGCTTAGCTCAGCTATCAGGTTACACTCACCCCTGAGATATCTGGCGGCCAATCTCTCTCCTTCGGCAACAAAATCCCCCTTTTTCACCTCCTCCGGCGACGCCTCTCCCAGCCTTTTAGCCCTCTCCATGGCGATGTCAAAGGCGCTTTTAAGCT
>JBHIBU010000037.1:0-9574 GCA_046759245.1 Dehalococcoidia bacterium
CTTGCCCGTGAGGCGACAGGGGCCTATGAAGCAATTACTGCAGCAATTTCCCTCATGCCCGATGGGGCAGGGCCTGGTAATCCCGGCCCGTTCGAAGGCGGTGGATATCCCCTCTGCCTCCGCCTTTCCCAGTATCTCTATTACCGCTGGGTCGATGGTTCTCTTGTCTGCCATTTCCCCTTTCCTCTTTGAGATTCGTGGCAATTTTCACTATTATTATAGCAAATTGCCGCTCCCCAGTCAAACCTTCTTCACCCTCCCCGCTATTCGTTACCTTGAAGAGACTTTTACGGGGTGCTATAATCCCTTCACCATAGGATTTCGGGGGGCAATATCGATACCGAGCGCCTGTACAAGATACTATCGAGGGTGAGGTCAGGGGAGGTGAGTATTGAAGATGCCCTTGCCCAGCTTGCCAATCTGCCCTATGAGGAGCTGGGCTTTGCCAAGATCGACCATCATCGTGCCCTGAGAACGGGCTTCCCAGAGGTCGTCTTTGGCCCAGGGAAAACGGCGGAGCAGATTGCTGCCATAACCGAGCGGCTGGCCTCCGCCTCCGACCGGGTGCTGGTGACCAAGGTTGACCCAGAGTGCTTTGATGTGGTCAGTGAGCGCCTTCCCGAGGCTGAGTACCATCCTATTGCCCGTGTCATCACCGTAGATCGGCGGAGAGAGGCACCCTCGCGCCCCGGGATCATGGTGATTTGCGGGGGCACCTCGGACATCCCAATTGCTGAGGAGGCGGCGATCACTGCGGAACTGATGGGGAACGCCGTTGAGCGTTCCTACGATGTTGGCGTAGCTGGCGTTCACCGGTTGCTGGACCACCTGCCCCGGCTTCGCCAGGCTAGGGTGGTGGTGGCGGTGGCTGGAATGGAAGGGGCTCTCCCGGGCGTGGTCAGCGGGCTGATATCGGTGCCTGTGATCGCCGTTCCCACCAGTGTGGGCTATGGGGCCAGTTTTTGGGGGTTGGCTGCTCTTCTCGCCATGCTTAATAGCTGCGCCGCTGGGGTATCGGTGGTTAATATCGATAACGGCTTTGGGGCGGGCTACCTCGCTGCCCTAATTAATCGCTAGCCTCTTCCAGGGCTAATTGTTCCGTGATACCCAGAGGGGGCTCAGCTTCTTGAGGGAAGGTACGATGTGCCGGGATCAACTTCCCGATAATCACATTCTCCTTCAGACCGCAAAGTCTATCCGTCTTTCCTGCTACTGCTGCCTCGGTAAGCACCCTGGTGGTCTCCTGGAAGGAGGCTGCCGAAAGGAAGCTATCGGTGTTCAGTGAGGCTTTGGTGATCCCCAGGAGCACGGGCTGGGCTGTTGCCGGCTCCCCTCCCTCGGCGAGAACCTTGGCATTGATGTCCTCGTAGAGGAAGCGATCCACCATCTCCCCGGGCAATAGCTCGGTATCGCCGGGGGAATCCACCCGAACCTTGCGCAGCATCTGGCGGATGATGGTCTCGATATGTTTGTCGTTTATATTCACCCCCTGGGAGCGATAAACATTCTGGATCTCGTCCACCAGATATTGCTGCACCGCCTCCTTGCCCATAATGCGCAACACATCCTGGGGGTTGATCAGACCCTCGGTAAGCTGATCCCCAGCCTTTACCGAAGCGCCTCGCTCCACAATGATGTGGGATGTGGCGGGGACAGGGTATTCCCGCTCCTCCTTCTCCTCATACCACAGGGAGATCTGACCCTGCTCCACGGTCACCCTTCCTGCCACCCTGGCGATGAGGGGAACGGCCTCTAAGGCAACGGCAACTTGGCCCTCCTCAACTGCAGGGGACTGCGGCTCAGCGAGCACCGCCCCTACATCTACCCACTCATCATCGCCGACCTTGGCCTCCCACCCTGAGGGCAGAGGGTACTCATCGCGGTAAAATTCGGAGCTTGATACCTTAATCCTTCGCTCCTCTTCGTTATCGATGATCTCCACCTGACCGTCGATCTCAGAGGTAATCGCCTGAGCCTTTGGAGAGCGAGCCTCGAAAAGCTCCTCAACGCGAGGTAAACCACTGGTGATGTCCACTCCGGCAACCCCTCCAGTATGGAAGGTGCGCATGGTTAGCTGAGTTCCAGGCTCCCCGATGCTCTGGGCTGCAATAATGCCCACCGCTTCACCAGTATCCACCAATCTTCCTCGAGCTAGGCTCCTCCCGTAGCAGCGCTGGCAAACACCACGCCTTGAGTGACAGCTCAAGGGCGATCTGACATAAACCCTGACGATCCCCGCAGAGGCAATCTCCTTGGCCTTCTCCTCGTCGATCTCCTCGTTTCGCTCTACGATGGTTTCCCCAGTCTCCGGATGGGCTACTTTTATTGCTGCCAGTCGCCCTACGAGGCGCTCAGGAAAGGATGCCAGTATGCTCTTCTCCGGCGTCTCTGCAACCCAAACCCCAGCGCTGGTGCCACAGTCCTCCTCAAGGACGATCACGTCCTGGGAGATATCGATAAGCCGCCTGGTGAGATAGCCACTGTCCGCGGTCCTCAGTGCTGTATCCGCCAGCCCCTTGCGGGCGCCATGGGTTGAGATGAAGTACTCGAGAACGGTCAACCCCTCGCGGAAGCTGCTCCTGATGGGGAGATCGATGATCCTACCCGATGGGTCGGTCATCAACCCTCTCATCCCAGCCATCTGCCTGATCTGGGCGATATTCCCCTTTGCCCCGGAGGTTGCCATCATATAGATGGAGCCATAGCGATATAGAGATTCGGCGATGGCATCGGTGATCTTGTCCGTGGTCTCCGACCAGATCTCGATGACGCTGGCGTAGCGCTCCTCCTCGGTGATCAGTCCCCGCTGGAACTGCTTTTCCACCGCGGTAACCCTTTCCTCCGCCTCCTCCAGAAATCTCCCCTTGCACTCAGGGGTTTCGATGTCATTCATGGCGAGGGTGCTCCCCGACTTGGTGGCATATTGAAATCCCAAGCTTTTGATATCGTCGGCAACCCGAGCCGCCACCTCATTGCCCAAGAGCTTGTAGCAGTCGGCGATCAACTGCTTCAGGGACTGCTTATCCAGCACCTCATTAAGGAAGCCCAGCTCCGCGGGGAGCACCTCATTGAAGATGATCCTCCCCACGCTGGTCCTCCTTCGCCCCCCATCCTCCTCATCCCTGACCTCGATCTCAGCCGCAAGATCGATAATCCCCAGGTCATAGGCCAGCTTTGCCTCCCCAGCGCTGCCAAAGACCATCCCCTCCCCTTTAGCCTCTGGCTTGATGATGGTGAGGTAGTAGCAGCCCAAGACCATATCCAGGGTGGGCGCCACCACCGGTTCCCCTGAACTGGGGAGGAGCATATTATAGGTGGAGAGCATCACCTCTCTGGCCTCCTTAACCGCAGCCTGGGACAGGGGCACATGGACCGCCATCTGATCGCCATCGAAGTCGGCATTGAAGGCGGAACAAACCAGAGGGTGAATCTGAATGGCGCTGCCATCGATGAGCACGGGCTCAAAGGCCTGAATTCCAAGGCGATGGAGGGTCGGTGCCCGGTTGATAAGAACTGGCCTCTCCTTGACCACCTCCTCCAAGGCATCCCAAACCTCGGCCCTCTCCCTCTCCACAATCCGTTTTGCGCTTTTGATGTTATGGGCATATCCCCTGAGGATGAGGAGATGCATGACAAAGGGTTTAAACAGCTCCAGGGCCATCCTCTTGGGCAAACCACATTGGTGGAGCTTAAGTTCAGGACCGACTACGATCACCGAGCGCCCGCTATAATCCACCCTTTTGCCCAGAAGGTTCTGGCGGAATCGTCCTTGCTTGCCCCTAAGCATATCCGATAGCGACTTCAAGTTGTGATTGCCCGTGCTGGTGATGGGGCGACCCCTCCTGCCATTGTCGATAAGGGAGTCCACAGCCTCCTGGAGCATCCTCTTCTCATTGCGGACGATGATCTCAGGGGCACCAAGCTCCAGAAGCCGCTTCAGCCTATTATTGCGATTGATCACGCGACGATATAGGTCATTGAGGTCTGAGGTGGCGAATCTGCCTCCATCAAGTTGAACCATGGGACGAAGGTCCGGGGGCAAGACGGGAAGAACGGTTAGGATCATCCATGCCGGCTTATTTCCGCTCCTTCTCAGCGCCTCAACGACGCGCAGCATTTTGGTTGCCTTCTTCCTTCGCTGCCCGGTGCTGGAATGGATCTCCTTGTAAAGGGCGTCGCGAAGCTCCTCCAAATTGAGATCGGTTAGGATGTCAAGGATCGCCTCAGCACCCATGCCCGCCTTAAAAATCCCTTCATACCTATCTCTGAGTTCACGATACCTGCCCTCGGGGAGAAGCATTTTCGGGTGCAGTTCCTCCAACTCATCGATCCTGGCGTTAAGCTCTTCCATCCATTGCTGCCCCTCTTCAGTTATCGTTCGCTGGAGTTGGCTTACCGCCACCATTGCCTCGCTTCGCCTTTGCTTGATCTCAGCGTCAGCTAGCGCTCCCTTCTCCAGATCGACCCCGGCAAAGCTATCTTCGATCTCAGCGATCCTTTGCCGTGCTGCCTGACGAAGAAGCTCGACGTGGGAAGGGGCGACCCTGGTGCCTTGGGGCACAATGGTGAGGTCGCCGAAACTGATCCCCTCCTTTGCCTCCTTGCCCTCCTCTTCCTTTAGCTTCCCCTCCAGGGCAACGGCCAAGCTCATCATCTGGTCGATGGCACTGTTGCACTCCTCTTCCAGGCGCCTCATCTCCGCCTCCCTATCAGCCTCTATATGGACGATCTCCTCCTCGAGGCGCGTTTTGCTCTCCCCCACCTTCTCACCTGCCAGCTTCTCTCGTCGATCGAGCTCCCGGGAGGTATCCTGGCGCAACCGCTCTATCGCCTTTCGGCGCGCTTGCTCGTCCACGCGGGTGACTATATACTGGGCAAAGTAAAGCACCCTCTCCAGATTTCGCGGGGAGATATCGAGAAGGAGTCCGAGTCGGCTGGGTGTCCCCTTTGCAAACCAGATATGGCTCACCGGCGCGCCAAGCTTAATGTGCCCCATCCTCTCCCGGCGCACCTTGGAGCGTGCCACCTCCACGCCACATTTATCGCAGACGATGCCCCGGTAACGCACCTTTTTATACTTGCCACAGTAGCACTCGAAATCCTTCGTTGGCCCGAAGATCCTCTCGCAGAAAAGCCCGTCCTTCTCTGGCTTAAGGGTGCGATAGTTGATGGTCTCTGGCTTAGTTACCTCGCCATAGGACCAGCTCTTAATCTGTTCCGGCGAGGCTAAAGAGATCCGCACCGAGCTAAAATCGTTAACCTCGAGCATCTCTACCTCTCCCCAAATCTTGGCATCCTTAGCCTGGGAAACTCTGTCCCTGAATCCTCAACCAGGATCACCCTCTCCTCCTCTTCATTGAGCACCTCGACAGCAAGCCCCAGGCTCTGAAGTTCCTTGACCAGCACCTTGAAGGACTCTGGCACCCCCGCCTGCAGGATATCATCCCCCTTGACGATGGACTCATAGGTTTTCGCCCTACCAACCACATCGTCTGATTTAACGGTGAGCAGTTCCTGAAGCACGTGAGCGGCACCGTAGGCCTCCAGGGCCCAGACCTCCATCTCGCCGAAGCGTTGCCCGCCGAACTGGGCCTTCCCTCCCAGGGGCTGCTGCGTGATCAGGGAGTAGGGGCCTGTAGACCGAGCATGGATCTTATCCTCAACGAGATGGCTCAGCTTCATCAGGTAGAGATAACCAACGGTCACCGGCTGGTCGAAGGGCTCTCCGCTGCGCCCATCGTAGAGGATGGTCTTGCCTGAGGTGGGCAGGGGGAACGCCTTTCCCTGGGAAGCCCGCTGTGCCTTCTCCATCACCTCCTCGTCGCTGAGCCCTTCGCTGGAAACCCCGATGTCCTCAAGCCAGAGCCTGAGGCAGGCCTTCTTCGCCTCCCCTTTACACTCATCGCCAAAGATGGTCTCCCCATCATAGCCCCGCTCGTCAAGCCATGCCTTTGCCCTCTCCAGATCGAAGGGATTTTCTATCTCGGGGTCTAGGTCGATGGCCCCGGAGCGCTGCGCAATCCAAGCCTGGGAGAGGGCATCCTCGATGACATCGTCATCCGCTCCATCGAAAACCGGCGAAACAACCTTAAACCCCAGCGCATGGGCCGCCCATCCAAGGTGGGTTTCCAGGACCTGACCCAGGTTCATCCTCGAGGGGACACCGATGGGATTGAGGGTAAGTTCCACCGCCCTGCCATCGGGCAAGAAAGGCATATCCTCAACGGGCAAGATGCGAGAGATCACCCCTTTGTTCCCGTGCCGCCCCGCCATCTTATCCCCCTCAGATATCTTCCTTCTTTGCGCCACCCAAACCCGCACCAGTTGATTAACCCCTGGGGAGAGCTCGGCGTGACTCTCCCGCAAGAAGACCTTGACATCGATAACCTTTCCCCACTCCCCATGGGGCACCCTCAGCGAGGAATCCTTTACCTCCCTGGCTTTCTCGCCGAAGATGGCGCGCAGTAGCTTCTCCTCCGCGGTGAGCTCTGTTTCCCCCTTAGGGGTGATCTTTCCCACCAGGATGTCCCCGGGCTTTACTTCAGCGCCTGTCCGGATAACACCGTTCTCATCGAGGTTTCTGAGGCTCTCCTCGCCGACATTGGGTATATCCCTGGTGATCTCCTCCGGGCCCAATTTTGTGTCCCTGGCTTCGATCTCATGCTTCTCGATATGAATGGAGGCGAATTTCTCATCCCTAACCAGCCTCTCACTGATCACCACCGCATCCTCGAAGTTATGGCCCTCCCAGCTCATGAAGGCACAAAGAACATTCTGTCCTAAAGCTAGCTCCCCCCGATCTGTGGAGGAGCTATCGGCCAATATCTGGCCACGGCTCACCCGGTCGCCTTTTTTCACCAGGGGGCGCTGCTTGATGCAGGTCCCTTGGTTTGAGCGGCCAAACTTTGTCAACAGGTAGATACACTCCTCCCCACCCCTCCCCCGAACCACGATCTGCCTTGCCGTGACTGAGGTCACCTCGCCATCGATATCGGAGAGGATCACCTGCCCGCTATCGTAGGCTGCCTGTCTCTCCATGCCGGTGCCGATGAGGGGAGCCTCGGGACAGACCAAAGGCACAGCCTGACGCTGCATGTTGGAGCCCATAAGGGCACGGTTGGCATCATTATGCTCTAGGAAGGGGATCAGAGCTGTGGAAACGCTTACTATCTGCTTCGGCGAGACATCCATGAAGTCCACCCTCTGTGGCAGCTCTTCATAGAACTTGCTCCCCTGCCTCACCTCTAGCTTTTCCCCGACGAACTGATTCCTCTGGTCAAGGGGCTCGTTAGCCTGAGCGATGGCATATTGCTCCTCTTTGTCCGCAGAGAGATAGACGATCTCATTGGAGACAAAGGGCACCACTTTTATCTTCCTCTCCCCGAGTTCAGCGAGACGCTGCGCCATCTTTGAAGTTATCAGGGTTCCTAGTTTAACAACGGTATGCCCTCCATCACCGAAGACCGCCTCCGCCACCGTCCTCCCCACCAGCTCCTGGGGGGTATTCTCGACCTCCCTTATAACCCTGCGATAGGGGGTCTCGATGAGACCGTATTCGTTGATCACGCTATAGGTGGCCAGGGAGCCGATGAGGCCGATGTTAGGCCCCTCAGGGGTCTCAATGGGGCAGATCCTGCCATAGTGGGAGTGATGGACATCGCGCACCTCAAATCCAGCCCGCTCCCGAGAGAGGCCACCGGGTCCCAAGGCAGAGACGCGCCGCTTATGGGTTAGCTCCGCCAGGGGGTTGGTTTGATCCATAAACTGAGATAGTTGGGAGGCACCAAAGAATTCCCTCATCGCCGCCACCACTGGGCGAATGTTGATCAGGGCGCTCGGGGTCACCGATTCCGGGTCGATGATGCTCATCCGCTCCTTGATCACCCTCTCCATGCGCAGTAGCCCGATGCGGAACTGATTGTGGATCAGCTCGCCCACGGTGCGCACCCGTCGATTTCCCAGATGGTCGATGTCATCGGGGGAATCGGCCCCATTGTTCACCCTGATAATGTGCCTCACGATCTCGACGAGGTCTCCTTTGGTGAGCACCCGCTGGGTCGGAGGCAGGTCCAGCCCTAGCCTTTTGTTCAGCTTGTAGCGACCAACCTTGCCCAGGTTATAGCGGCGGGAATTAAAAAGGAGGTTATTTATCAAGTTTCGGGCGTTCTCCATAGTGGGTGGGTCGCCCGGTCTGAGCCGCCGATAGAACTCGATAAGCGCCTCCTTCTCGCTCTTCACCAATGGGTCGCGCTCCATGGTTGCTTGAATGAAGTGGTGGTCAGGGGAGCGATCTACGTCCTTAAAGGTCTCGATTAGCTCATCATCGCTGCCATAGCCGATGGCGCGCAGCATGGTGGTTATGGGGATCTTACGTTTACCATCGACCTTTACCGAGATCACATCCTTGCCACTGGTCTCGAACTCAAGCCATGCCCCCCGCTCCGGGATCAGCTTGGCAAAGCAAAGCGGGCGCCCGATGGCAATATCCTCCTCCAGGGTAAAGTAAACCCCGGGCGAGCGAATCAATTGGCTCACTACCACCCTTTCCGCCCCGTTAACCACAAAGGTTCCCCTGGGCGTCATCAAAGGGAGATCGCCCATGAAGATATCTTGCTCTTTGATCTCCCCCGTCTCCTTGACCACCAGTCTGACCTTGACATAAAGCGGGGAGGCATAGGTCATATCACGCTCGCGGCACTCCGCCTCCGAATGCTTGGCGGCATCTCGCAAATAGCGCCAGAAGGAAGCATCGTCTTCAAAAAAGGGCATCTCACCCTTGTTGTTGTCTCCAAATCCGTAGCTGAGGAAATGTAACTCGAACCGAGAGCCGGTGAAGTCCTGGATCGGGGAGATCTCATCAAAAAGTGACCTCAGCCCGCCCTTCTCCTCAGGCTGCTCCTTGTCAGGCTGCTTCTCGCAGAACCGGTGGAAGGAGTTGAGCTGAATCTGGATAAGATGGGGGACCTCCAGGACAGGGGGGATTTTGGCGTAAGATTTCCTGGGAATAAGGGGAGCCACTTTTTGTTCAATTGATAATGCAGAAATCATACTAATTCCGCTGAAAAAGGCACAGCACTACCCGCATAAGATTAATCGAGACCAAAGCTAACCGTGTTGCGGGATCGAGAGAGAAATTGAGGTTTTCATTTAGCCAAACAGTTAGCTTATCACAAAAAATGACATTTGTCAATACCTTTCGCGCCCTTTTTACATAATTCGTGGTAATTCTTGACAACACCCCCTTTGTTGCTTATAATCGGGGCCAAAAGGCGGGCGAACTCAGGGGCAGAGTGCTTGTTTCCCAAGCAATGTGCCCCTAGGTCAAAGGTGGTGGGCTCCGATTCAGATACGAAATTAGGCTGGGGGATTATGAGCGAGCAACATAGCCAAGAAGAGATTCTGTCACTAATGGAAGACGTTGAAGTGGTTGCGGTGGCTACCTCGGCAGGAGAGAGGCTGAGAATCCGCATGATGCACTATGCCACCGACGAGAACTTCAACATTTACCTGGCTACCCTCAAGGGCGACCCCAAGACGGTTCAGATGACCCATCATCCCTCTATTTCGCTTCTTG
>JBHIBU010000038.1:0-9345 GCA_046759245.1 Dehalococcoidia bacterium
CGGGGCTGCACCAGGGGCTGTCGCTTCTGCCAGGCGGGTACAATTTATCGCCCGCTCAGGGAGCGCCCCAAGGAGGAGGTTCTTGAGGCGGCGGAGGACTTGATTAAGAATTGCGGCTATAACGAGCTCTCCCTGCTTTCCCTGAGCACCAGCGACTATTCAGGCATCGATAGCCTGGTTAATGCTCTAGCAGCGCGCTATCGGGATCATTACCTTAAGCTATCGCTGCCCAGCCTTCGCCTCGATAGCTCCTCGCTAAGATTGATAGCTTCGCTTCCTTTGGGAAAGAGGACCGGTTTGACCTTCGCCCCTGAAGCAGGAAGCGAGCGGTTACGCCAAGCGACTAACAAGGGCGTTTCGGAGGAGGAGCTGCTCCAAACCATAAAGACGGCTGCGGAAAAGGGATGGAATGGCGTTAAACTTTATTTTCTGCTTGGCTTGCCTACGGAGACCGCCGAGGATATAGAAAGCATCGTCCAGCTTGTGCAAAGGATTTGCCAGGTGGGGGTGAGAAGTGGGAGAGGACCCTTTCGGGTAAAGGTGAGCGCCTCACCCTTTGTGCCCAAGGCTCACACCCCCTTTCAATGGGTGTCCCAGAACACCGAGGAGGAACTCCGGGCCAAGGTTGAGGCGTTGAGGCATGGCTTGAAAAGGTCAGGGGCACACCTTTCATGGCAGGATGCACGAATGAGTCTCCTTGAGGGGGTGCTCGCTAGAGGCGACCGCCGCTTGTCGCAGGTCATCTTCCACGCCTGGCAGCTCGGCTGCACCTTGGATGCCTGGAGCGAGCGCTTCGACTATGAAAAATGGCTCACTGCCTTTGACCGCTCCGGGCTCGCCCCCTCCTTCTATAGCCACCGCCAGCGCCCCCTGGAGGAGCTACTCCCCTGGGCTCACATCGATGTTGGGGTGAGCGCTGCCTTCCTCAAAAGCGAATATCAGCGCACCCTGGAGGGCAAAGAAACCGCGGACTGCCGCTACGGCCAGTGCAACGCGTGCGGGCTCGAGCAATGGCACCCCTCATGCCAGAAGAGGCATAACGCTGATAACGCCAAGGAGTGATAAAATCCCGGCCGTTGGGTTGACCCAATAGCCAATTCAATGGCAGTTGCAAAACAATCAAGAAGTTATCACCCCTCAAATAGCAAAGACGGCGGGTTTTTGATCTCTCCAAAACAATCAGAGGCTTTTCAGAAACTCATCGATGGCCTTATTTACCTCCTCCGGCTTCTCTGCGAATACCATATGGGTGCCCCCGGGGATGATCACCTCCCTTGCCCCCTCGATCCTGTCGGCAAGGTATTTGCTATATTTAGGTGGGGTCATTATATCTTCGCTGCCACAGAGAGCCAGCGTGGGCAGCTTTATCTCCTGTACCCGATCCATGATGTCGAACCTATCGCAGCAGTGCATATCGTTGAGGAATGCCGCAGGGCCATTTTCACAAGCCCTCCTCTTGAGCACCTCTACAAGCTCCGCGTCGATGAGTTCCCATCCTATTTTGAAAAACTCCTCGAAGGTGCTGGGGTCAGCGATGGCCTTCTCCAGCATCTCGAGGTACATAGGATGCACCCGCAGCCTGGCCCCTGAGCCGATGGGGATAATCCCCTTCAGGTCCTGGGGATACTTCAAGGCGTAGAGCAGGACGATCCCCCCTCCCAGCGAGTGACCCGCCAGAACAACGTCGCTATAGTCCCTCTGATGGATGTATCCCCTGAGCCATTCTACGTAGTCGTCAATGCTGGTGCACGGCTCGCCCTCAGGGTGGCCAGGGAGGTCGATGGCCTCGGCATCGGGGAAGTGCCTCGTCTGATAGTACCAGGCCTCCTTCGAGCCCCCGGAGCCGTGGATGAAGATGAGCTTCATGCCATTGTGCCCCCGTCGACATATATGGTCTGCCCTGTGATGTAGCTTGAGGCGTCCGAGGCGAGGAACAGGGCCACCGACATGATGTCCTCAGGCTCAGCGATGCGGCCCAGAGGGATTCCGGCCTCGAGGGCCTTCAGAGCCTCGGGATTGCCCCATATGGGCTCGCTGAATCCCGTCCTCACCACACCCGGTCCGATGGCGTTAACTCGGATGTTGTAGCGTGCCAGGTCCGCTGCCAGGAGCTTAGTGAGCATGACCACACCAGCCTTGGATATACTGTAGGCCCCCAGCAGGGGGGATGCCTCCACTGCGGCAGTTGAGGCGATATTGATTATGTTCCCCTGCTTCCTCTCCACCATCACCTTGGCCGCAGCCTGGCTGCAAAGATAATAACCCTTGAGACCAACATTCATCACCTTGTCCCAGCCATCCTCTCGAAGCTCGATGAGGGGACGCATAATGTTCATTGCGGCGTTATTAACCAGGATGTCGATGGTGCCAAATTTTTCCACCGTCTTCGCCACCAGGTTATCGACATCGCTTTTTAGGGCAATATTGGTCTCCACCGCCAACGAGCGCCTGCCCAGAGCTCGAATCTCCTCGGCGACCTTCTCCAGATCGGAAAGGGTCCTGCTGCATACCGCCACATCGGAGCCAGCCTCGGCAAAGCCCAGAGCGATCGCCCTCCCGATCCCTCGGCTTGCCCCGGTGACGATAGCCACCTTGCCCTTTAGGGATAACTTTGGCACAGTCATCTTCTCACCTCCTTATCTGGCGAAAAGTATAACACAAAAAGAGGGGGTGAGCATATAAGCCCACCCCCAGAGCAGAACCGAAAACGGTATCTAAATCACCGTCCCGCCGTTGGGGCTTATTATTTGTCCCACCATAAAGCTTGACTCATCCGAGGCCAGGAAGACAGCTACCGGGGCAATCTCCTCGGTGGTGCCTAGCCTGCCCAGGGGGGTGCGAACGATCGCACTGGTAAGTATCTGCGGCGGCAGCGCCGCCATCAGGCCCGGTGTATTTATGTAACCGGGGGCGATGGCATTGACATAAACCCCCCTGCCGATGACCTCGACAGCCACCGACTTGGTAAAGGCGACGATGCCACCCTTGGCCGCCGAGTAATCTGGGCTGCCGGCGCAGGAGCCCGATATGCCGCAGATGGAGGCGATATTGATGATCTTCCCATAGCCCTTATCCTCCATGATGTTGAGCGCCTCCCTGGTGCAATAAAAGGTCCCACAGAGGTGAACATCTATCATCCTCCGCCACTCTTCGTCGGTCATATACCTTGTCGCCTCCAGCGACATCTTTACCACCCCGGTAGTCGCCATCTGCTTCAGGTATTTGGGGAAATTGTCCTTAACCTTATCGCTTATCTTGATGATCCCGGCATTATTCACCAGGATGTCCAGGGTACCGAACCTCTCCAGCAGCTTGGAGAACATATCCTTTACTTCCTGGCTGGAGGAGACATCCGCCTTGACCCCAAAGCCCTCGCCCCCAAGTTTTCTTATCTCCTCCAGCGTAAGCTCAATCCCGTCGACGTCCTCATCGTTGACCGCCACCTTGGCCCCTTCCTTGGCAAAGGCGAGGGCTATTGCCTTGCCGATGCCAGAGCCGGCGCCGGTTACCAGTGCCACCTTGTCTTCAAGTTTCATGAGACCCCCTTTCTTCCATTCGGTAGAATCTCGATGCGGAGAGCTGAACTGCCCCCTATCATCTCTCCATATTTTGGTTACAGCGCCAATACCCCCAAAACGCCTTCGCGGATCATCTTCACTGCAATGGCGGCGAGGAGCAGCATGGCGATCTTGGATGCTGCTCTCAGCCCTCCCCTCCCCATAAAGTTTGCCACCCTGTTTCCCTGAGCAAAGAGGAGCCAGGCAATGGCCAGATTGAGCATAAAGGAGATTAGCACCACACTTATCCCCACAACGCCTGCAATGGAATAGCGGTCAATGAGGAGAAGAAGAGTGGTGAGCACCGCGGGTCCCACTACTAATGGGGTGCCTAAAGGGACAACCCCGATCATCTCTTCAGGAGCGGCTATCTGGGGTGCCCTCCTCTCAGTGAGCAGCTCCCTTATTGCCAATATTAGGAGGATCAGACCGCCAGCGACCAAGAAGTCAGCAACCTCGATGCCGATGAGCAAGAAGACGATCTTTCCTAAAGCAATGAACCCCAGCCCGAGCCCCAAGGCGGTGATCATGGCCTGGCGCACCATCCTGGTGCGCTCCGAAGCCATCATATGTTCGCTTAGCCCCAAGACAACGGGCAAGGTGCCTATAGCGTCCATGGCAACAAAGATGGGGATGAAGCTCAAAAGCAGATCTTCAAAGAAGCTGGCCATGCTCCATCAATAGGGGTCTCTGTTCAAGGTCGTATCGCCCCTCCTTCAAGGCAAGCGATAGAGACCACCTCATCCTCTTTTTCTAGCCTCATCAGGCTTGCCCCGCTTCTAATTCTGCCCTGGATCGGGACCTTCTCCATCCTCATCCGAATGACATTCCCCTGAGCGGAGACGATCAGCAACTCCTGGGAAGGATCGACGACACACGCTGCGATCACTCGCCCCGTTTTGGAGTTGACATTGAGGCTCTTTACACCCTTGCCGCCGCGAGTTTGGAGGTGATATGCGGCCAGCGAGGTGCGCTTGCCAAAGCCATTGGCGGTAACCACTAACAGGTAGGCGTTGTGGCAAACAACCTCCATAGCGGCAACCCGATCGCTGGGGGGAAGTTGAATGCCGTGCACCCCACCACTGGCTCGGGAGGCAGCCCTGAGCCTATCGATAGCAAACCTGATCGCCCGCCCTCTTTCGCTTACTAATACTATTTCGTCTCCTTGATGAACTACCCTTGCCGCGATGAGTTCGTCGTCTTTCTTCAGGTTCATGGCGATGAGGCCGCTACTTCTCACCGAGGCAAACTCGCCAAGGGCGGTCTTCTTGACCTCGCCCAAGCGGGTAGCGAGCAGCATAAAGTCGCCTTCATCGAAGCTTGATACGCTGACAATCTCGGTCACCTGCTCCTTTTCATCCACGGAGATGAGTTTGATGAGCGGCGTTCCCTTAGCCGTTCGAGAGGTATCCGGTGGTATTCGGTAGCATCTTAGGGAAAGCACCTTGCCACTATTGGTAAAGAAGAGCAGGGTATCAAGGGTATCAGCGACGAGGAGGAGACGTACCCCCTCAGTCTCCTGGGTAGCCACCCCTGTTGCGCCCCTGCCCCCTCTCTGCTGAAGCCTGTAGCTTTCGCTGGGCACTCGCTTAATGTATCCCCTGTTTGTTAGGGTAATCACCACCCTCTGATGGGGGATTAGATCCTCCTCCCTGAACTCCCCGGGCTCCTCTTCGATGATCTCAGTCCGCCGTGGGTCGCCATACTTAGCCTTCAGCTCGCCCACCTCCTCCTTAACCAGAAAGAGGATCTTCCTTGGGTTTGCCAGGAGGTCCTCTAGGTAGGCGATGGTCTTGAGAACCTCGGTATACTCCTCGGTGACCTTTTTTCGCTCCAGGGCGCTGAGGCGGCGCAGCTGCATATCTAGGATGGCCTGTGCTTGGGCCTGGGTCAGCTTAAAGTCCTTCATCAGATTTGACCGCGCCGCCTCAGCGCCCTCGGAATGGCGAATAGTGGTGATGACCTGGTCTAGCTGATCGAGGGCGATTCTCAGTCCTTCAAGGATGTGAGCCCTCTCGGTGGCATGGCCAAGCTCAAATTGGGAGCGACGGATGATGACATCACGGCGAAAGTCAATGTATTGTTGGAGCGCTGTTTTCAGGCTAATCACCCTGGGCTGGCCATCGATCAGGGCCAGCATATTGACAAAGAAGGCTGAGTTCATCGTCGTATGCTTATAGAGGTTGTTGAGCACCTGCTCCGGTTGAGCATCTCGCTTCAGCTCGATGACGATGCGCATGCCTTGCCTATCCGATTCGTCGCGTAGCTCGGCGATCCCCTCGATCCTTTTCCCCTTGGCCAAATCGGCGATCCTCTCCACCAGCGCTGCCTTGTTTGTCTGATAGGGGAGCTCGGTGACTATTATCTGGGAGCGTCCCTTGGACATCTCCTCGATATCAGCCCTAGCCCTGATGACAATTCTGCCCCTTCCTGTGGTATAGGCATTTTCGATCCCCTCACGACTAAAGATAATCCCTGCCGAGGGGAAATCTGGACCGCGGATGAAATGGGTAAGCTCATCCACAGTGGCCTCGGGGTTGTCGATGAGATAGGAGATGGCATCGCACACCTCAATGAGATTGTGGGGTGGAATGTTTGTCGCCATGCCAACAGCGATTCCTGAGGCGCCATTCAACAGTAGATTGGGCAGCCTGGTGGGAAGAACGGTGGGCTCCTTTAGGGAGCCATCGAAGTTTGGCCAGAGATCCACAGTATCCTTATCGATGTCAATGACCATCTCCTGGGCGATCTGGGAAAGGCGCGCCTCGGTATAGCGCATCGCCGCCGGGGGATCGTTATCCACGCTGCCAAAATTTCCCTGGCCTTCGATGAGCACATATCTCAGGGAGAAGTCCTGGGCCATGCGCACCATAGCCTCATATACCGGGGCATCACCATGGGGGTGATATTTGCCCAACACCTCGCCGACGATACGGGCACTCTTCTTGTGGCTGGTGGTGTGACGGAGCCCCAACTCCTCCATGGCGTACAGGATCCTTCGCTGTACCGGCTTTAAGCCATCGCGCACATCGGGCAAAGCGCGGGAGACGATAACGCTCATCGCATAGTCCAAATAGGAGCCCCTCATCTCCTCCTCAATGTCCACTGGCTTAACTGCCCCGATATCCATCTCCGTCAAACCTCTCTATATGGAAACCATAAACAAAGCGGTAATTGGTGACGCAAAAATCCCCTCCAAAAGAATAACATGCTTCACTAAGCTAGTCAAAGGGGTCATTTGAGGGCAACGGCATTTGCTTAGGTGCTGGCGAGGTTCACTCCTCCTCTATAGTATCCCCGTTATCTCCGTCCTCATCATCGGCTAAAAGGGAGGCACCCTCAGCCAGGGGTTCCAGCTCCTCTTCCCACGCAAGGGGGTACTCCCTTTCCTCAAAAACCTCCTCTTCCTCCAGCTCGTACTTCAGTATGCTGCCCTTAACGTAGGGTCGGAAGCCATCAAAGGCCTTGGCAGGGAAGGAGGGGCGTCCCGCCTGGCTGGGATGCTGGAAGGTCTCCTTAATAATCACCCTAACCTCGTTATCTGATAGGCTTGTGATTGCTGCTGTATACCTGTTTCCCACTTCCATTAGCTTGGCGAGGCGCACGCCGATCCTGGGCTCAACCTCTCCCAGGTAATCACCAAGCCTATTCTCTACGACGAGACTTTGCCCCTTCGGCCTCAAGTACACTCGATCGCCAGCGGCGATCCCAGCGAGCACTTCCCTTGAGGCCAATCGCTGAAGGCTGGCTACCCCAGCCTTGCCCGTCTCCTCGATGAAAAGATAGGGTGCAACCTTGTGATGGTCTCCCCGGGGCGATAATTGCACTTCCTTCAATAAAGACAACCGTCGCAGATTTCTCCTGGCGATGCTACTCTTCGGGTTGATTTCAAGGGCCTTGCTATAGGCTCCCCTAGCCGCGGCATACCGACCTAGCTCTGTCAACGCCTTGCCCAGTCGATTATAGGCATCGACATCCTTGGGGAAGACCTCGATTATGCTCCTGTTGGTGGTGACGGCCTCCTCCCAGCGCCCTTGCATTGCCAAGGCGATGGCCTCTTTGGTGCGTCGCCGCCTAAGCCTTGCCTCTCCCGTCTGGTAATGCATCATACCCCCCAGCCGGGCGGCATTTTATTACTTCTGAGAGAAATTTTCAAGAGCTGGTGTTGTCTCATATCGTTGTTCCTCAAATTTGGCTCATCTTTTTCTGAAGCTCAGGATCATCTCCGAATGGTAAACATAATGAATTTGCTCTCGGGCGAAACCTCGATCCTGGAGAAACTTTATCACGCCCTCTTTTGTATAGTGGGTGCTGTGTTCCTCAGCGTATCCCCCGGGGGCGAAGAAGCGGTAAAGGCGTTCCATAAGCCTCCAGGAAAAGGTGGCATAATCTGGCGTTCCAATAATGAGCCTGCCTCCTCTTTGCAGCACCCGGGACATCTCAAGGAAGGGCTCTTCCCCTGGGGGCAGATGCTCGATAACCTCCGAGCAGACCACACAGTCAAAGGCATCATCCTTGAAGGGTAGGGCATAAAGGGAGGCGTTAACCAGCGACTTGTCACACCCCCTTAGGTAACGGAGCTTGGCCGGTTGGATGTCGAGGCCAATAGCACCCTCCAAGCCACCCAGGACTCTGCTGGAGCCGCAGCCCACATCCAGGGTGGATTTTGCCCCCCTTGCCAGGTCGATGATGATTCTGTAGCGGCGCCTTTGCCAGTATCTTTGAAGTGGGATGCGGCTATCGAAGGCTCTATCATCGTAATCTGCGGAGAGGATCGAGTTTCTCAGGCGCCACATGCGTCCGAAGGTTCTAAGGTAAGAGAGGCCAAACCTGAGCAGCCTCACATGGCTGTCCCCCCGTTTTCGGGGCAGATAGTGGAAGGGAATCTCCTTGGTCTTCCAACCCTGGGCATAACACTTAACGAGGATCTCCGGGAGGATATCGAAATCGGAACTACTTAGCGCCAGGTTGTGGAGGGAGGAGGATTTATAGAGGCGAAAACCACTGGAGAGGTCCTTCACGGGGAGGGCAAGCACCGTGGTAAAAACCTTGTTGAGCATTCTGCTGAGAACCTTCCTTATCAGAGGCATTGCCGCCGAGCCCCCAGAAACATAGCGCGATGCCACTACGACTTCGGCCTCTTCCCTTGCCTCCCATATTTGAGGAATAAAGGTCGGGCTGTGCGATAGGTCGGCATCTAAAGTCAGGATATGTTCCCCTCGAGCAGCATCAAACCCTTCCCTCAGTGCCTCTCCATAACCCCTCCCCTTTTGCACTATTACTTTTACCTTGAGCCTCTTTGCTGCGTCCCTGGTGTTGTCCACCGAGCCGCCGTCAATGAGGAGGATTTCATACTCAGGGGAGATCGATGGCACCACCTCATGAAGGGCAGTGATCAATTCAACCACGTTCCCCTCTTCGTTCAAGGCAGGTATGACAATGCTGAGTTCCACCACTACCTCCGAAGTCTCGGTGATTATATTCCACATTGTCAAGATAGTCTAGGGGTATGGGTGCAGAGTTTCGCCCTTTGACAAAGTTTTTCTTTTGTGCTAGAGTAGAGTAGGATCAGGGAAAATCGGAGGAAAATGATGCGTGAGAAGATTGAGGAGGTTCTTGACCGGATAAGGCCCTATCTGGAGGCAGATGGGGGTGGTGTGGAACTGATTGACGTCAGCGAGGGCATAGTTACCCTTAGGCTTCTCGGTGCCTGCAGCGGGTGCCAGATGCGAACCGTGACCGTGCAGGGGGGCATCGAGCGTATCCTCAAGGAGCAGGTGCCCGAGGT
>JBHIBU010000039.1:0-9189 GCA_046759245.1 Dehalococcoidia bacterium
CGCTGGAGGAGATAGAAGAGGAGACAGGGTTGGGCGAGGAGGACATCCAATTGGTGAGGGAGGGCGAGCCATTGGAGGTTATCGATGAGGAGATAGAAAGAAAATGGATCATTCACCCTTTTCGCTTTCGAGTGATAAGACCGGAGAGGATGGAGATCGATTGGGAACATACCGAGATGAAGTGGATAGACCCCAGAGAAATAGCAGAATACGAGACGGTGCCCAAGCTGGTGGAGACCTGGGAGAGGGTGGCTTAGCGATGCATCCCGAAGTCAAAGGGATGGGGCCAGAAGTCATAGCAGGGGGAAATAGTTCATTTTGATGAAGGTGAAGTTTTGTTTCACCTTCTCCTCGCCTTTTATGATAGACCCAAATTCGGTGCTATGACCGGGAAGCAGATATTCAATATCAAGCTGGGAAAGCCTGTCTATGCTTTCTTTAAGTATTCTTCCATCGCCACCGGGAATATCTGTCCTGCCCACAGCTCCATAGAAAACCACATCCCCTGTTATCAAGACCCGATTATCGGACCAGTAAAGGCCTATCGAGCCCGGGGAATGACCTGGGATGTGCAGGATGTCAAGGTTTATCTTTCTCTCCTTGCCCAGCTTTAGGATTCCCTCTCTAAGATAAAAATCGGGTTCAAATTTTGCTTCCGTGCCCAGATTTCTGGCCCACCATTCCCCCGCTCCCCTTTGATATTCAGCCTCATCCTCGTGAAGGGTGATCAGGGCTCGGTTTGCTTCACCTTTCACCTTCTTCGCCCTGCTCCTCTCCACCAGAGCCTGATTCGCCTCACAGTGATCGGGGTGAAAGTGGGTAATAATTATCAGGCCTATATCCTCCGCCTCGATGCCGTCCCTTGCCATAGAGCTAAGCAGGTGGTCCCAACAACGCTCCTTAAGCTCATTGACCACATGCCCCGGGTCGATAAGGACGTGGGGTCGATGGCCACGAAGGACGTTGGTGAAAAGATAGCTGTTGCAATTGTTACCCCTCCCATTCCAGATATAGCAGCATAGATTATCCATCAGCCACATCGCTTCGACCTCCAACTATTGACGGAATCATAGGTAGAAGTATATACTAAAAACTTCGCTTCTTCCACCGCAAAGCGAGCCACAGTGTGTTATAATATGGGTGCTTAGAAGCGAGGAACGCCGTGGGAGAGATCAAGAGCGCCTTTGAGAAGGCACTGGAAAGAGCAGAAAGAATAGGGAAACTATCGCCTGAGGAGATGAGGGGGAGGCAAGAGGAGGAGTATGCCACCATCGGGCGGGCATTGGCCGATAGGTATCTCAGACATGGTTATGGCGAGATTTTGGGGGAGGAGGCGAATAAATATAGCGGCGAGGAAAGAGACATCGTGACCAGGGCTGCCCTATCGAGACTGGTGGAGGCAATGGAGTTGGGGAACTATGAGATAACGCAGAGGGCGATGGAAGGCATCCCGGTGTTGAGAGGGAAGGAGAAGGTTAGGGAGGTGAAGGTTCAGATAAAGAGCCTCCTTGATGAATACAAAAAGGCCGAAAAAGAAAGGTACGAAACGGAAAAGGAGGAGATAGGGAGAAAAGAGAGGGGGCTACTGCACCAACTTAGAATCTCGGGGAGTGCGGTAGGGGAGATCAACCTGGAGGCCAGCGAAAGTTGGAAGGAGGTCTGCCAGGAGCTTTATTCACAGTATGACAAAAGGCTCGGGGCGCTCAAGGTGCAGTTGCTACAGGCTGTGCAATGATCGATTTGCTAACGCTGGAGAAGATATAGACAAAGCTGCTTACCTGGCGATGTTTCTTCAATTACGATTGAAAGGGGGATTGGGGCAGAGATGCCAGCAGAAGCCCTGCTCAAGATTTCTAGAGAGCCCAGCCTTAAAAATCCATGCCTCGTTGTGGCATGGAATTGTATTGGCGAGGTTGGGATAGGAGTTGTCACCTACTTGAGGGATCAACTGGGGGCCGAGGAATTTGGGCAGATCGAGCTCTGCGATTTCTTTAACATCCCCGTTGAAGTAAAAAATGGGCTGGTGGAGGAACTGGAGCTTCCCCGAAGCAGACTCTATCGTTGGGAAAATAGAGAGGGGAAGGATTTGATCCTCTGTATCGCCGGCCAGGAACCGCCGCTACGGCGGTATGAATACGCTAACCTCCTTTTAGATGTAGCAGAGCAATTTGAGGTGGAGAGGATTTACACCGTTTGTGCCTTTCCATTGCTTATCACTCACTCCGCAGAGCCGAGGGTCTTCGGGCTGGTAAACGATACAGAACTGGTAAAATACCTGGAGCAGTATCATATAACAGTGATCAAGGAGAGGAAGCTTACCAGCATGAACGCCCTGTTACTGGGTCTTGCCAGGAAGAGGGGCCTTCAGGGCATCTACCTTCTCAGCGAGGTGCCCTCCTATAGCACCCAGATAGCAAATCCCAAATCCTGTAGGGCTGTGCTCAAGATTTTGACCGCCATGCTGGGTGTCGATATCGATATCGATATCGCTGAGTTCGACCGATTGATCAAGCAGTCCGAAGAGGAGATGGAGAGAATAGAGAAACAGGCATCGCAGGCCTTCCTCGAGAATTTCACCATCGATTATCGGGACCTTTTCCCAAGGGAAGACTACTAGGGTAAAGTGGTTATGGAAGAGATCAGACTCTATAGAGAACCGGCGCTTAGAGATCCATCCTTCATTGCAGCATGGCCCGGCATGGGGGAAGTGGCGATAATAGCCGCTAAGCATCTGAGGGATGAGCTAGGTGCTGAAGAATTTGGAAGGATCGAGCCCTACGACTTCTTCGATCTGGGTGCGATTTTCGTTCGGGATCATATCATAGAGGAGCCAGAATTCCCCGAGAGCAAATTCTACTTCTGCGAAGGCGTAGGAGGAAAGGACTTAATAATCTTCATTGGAGAGGCTCAGCCCTTAGTGAAGGGCTATAGATTTGCCAATCTGGTCTTAGATGTGGCAAAAAGGCTGAGGTCGAAAAGGGTGTATACCTTCGCTGCCGCCCCTGGTCATATCCACCATACGAGAAGGCCGAAGGTTCTGGGGGTGACAACCCATCCCAGCCTGATTGAGGAGCTTAAGAGCAACGATGTGATACCGATGGGTGTGGGCAGTATCAGTGGTCTGAATGGCCTGCTACTGGGCGTTGCCAAGGAAAGGAATATGGAAGGCATTTGCTTATTGGGCGAGATGCCTGTTTATATCACACAAATGCCGAATCCCAGATCCTCTAAAGCTGTCCTTGAGGCTTTGACCAAGTTTTTAGCTATAGAGGTTGACCTGAGCGAGCTTGATAACTGGGCGAGCAATGCGGAAGCGGAAATAGAGAATAATATCGAGATGCTTAGAGAGTCGCATGGGGAGGAGGCGAAAAGGCTTCTCGATTATTTTGACCGGCTGAAGCAGCAGGCGAGCGCTGAGCAGGCAACGGTTCAAGAGCCCTTGGAATTCAGCACCGAGGAACTCCTGGGCGAGGTGGAGCGATTCCTCAAAAGGGAGAGGGAGCAGGAAGAGGGCAATTAGCCCATCATCTCCAGAAAGGCCTGCACCCTGGTTCTTAAAGGCGCCAAGGCAACCATACTATATTCGTGTTCCAGAAACAAAACGGGCAGCCCTAATCCCTCCAGGTAGTCTTTGACTGCGGGAACCTCGTAGCCATGGGTATCGCAATATTTAATGGCCTGAAGTATCGCCCCGTTTACATTCCATCCCTTTGCGTAGCCGCCAAGATAGCTATACCTGTTCTCAAGGTCTGCTCTATAGGATTCCCCGGTCTCCCTAAAGGTGCGCGGACAACGAGTGTCTTTGAGGTAGCGATGAGCTATCCCCTGCAGGAGATTCTCGCTGGGCTTTACGCCTGGCCCGTAGGCCCGAGTGCCGACACAGATATCATCCATCACCACATTTGCGCCACAGCTTTCGATCATCTCCACGAGGGCCACATTATCTATAGGGGTCCCCCAAATCAGCAACCTAGCCGATTGCTTCTGTGGACCATCCTTTCGCTCCTTGGCCTCTTCTATTACCTCCCTCAATAGCTCATTTCCCTCCTCCACGGGGATGCTCATTAGAGCCACTATTATCTCTAACGTCTCCGTCCCCGAAAGAAGGGGTGGGTCTGGCTTTCTCAGCTCATATAGCTCCCTCACCAGCGCCCTCTGCTCATTATGGCTTGAGATCGCCTCTTGAAGTTGCTCGTGGGAAAGCTCCTTCCCGGCAAACGTCTCCAGCGTCTTTCTAAAGGTATTCAGCTCCGCCTCGAAGAACTCAAAGGAGGCATCGTGAACCGTATGGGGTACATCTATAAAGTGACTATAGGGGGAGTTTATGTAATACCTCCAAAGATGAGCCACCTTCTCACATTCATCGCAAACATGAACCCCAACAAACCCATCGAAGAACTCATATTTGCCTTTCAGCCCGATGTCAAAACAGCTCCGAAGGAAGGGGCAGACCACCGTGGGCAGGTGGGCATCGGCCTCGGTTATCGGCTCCTTCATATCCCCCAGGATTCGGAAGGGAACCATGTCCAGGGCGGTGATCACCTCCAAAGGGGGATAGATGCAAAAATAGCCTATTATCTTCTTCCCTTCGGCCTTTAGCGCTCTGACCCTTTTACCTCGATCTTGGTAGACCTCCCTGGCCCTGGCCAATCCTTTATTTTGCGCCATGGTGAAACCTCTTTTTTTTATCACCACTCTAGCCCCTCTTCCTTTCTAACTTTCTTGTAGTGCTCCATCGTTTCGTTGAAGGCTTCGGCCTGGTTCAAAGCCTGTGCCTGATCGAAAACCTTTAGATCCACAATATCGCCCTCAACGACAAGGGAGGGGACCTTCAGGCTTTCCATCAGCCTCTCGCGGGCGTGCATGAGATAGAAGCTGGCGGTGCGGCAGGAGAGGAGGGGATGCAGCAGCGCCCCATCGCATTTGTAGTCCCTGGCCCACTCCAGATAGGGGTAGACCTGGGCTGAGGTCTCCTCCCCTGCTTTCAGGGCGCCATGGTAACGACCAGCGAGGACCTGATAGGTGTATCGGGCGATGCGTTCCAGGGGGTCGCTGACCCCCGACAGATCCAGGGGCAGCGGCGGGTGGTAGAGAATGCTCTCGATGACGAAATTCCACCCCATTTCGGCGAGGGGATCGAAGAACTTCAGGCTATGCCAGGGGGGGAGATCGGCGAAGAGCATCCGATATTTCTCATCGGCAATAGCCCCTATCCCGCTATCTACCCTCTGCTTCACCTCATCATACAGCTTGCGGTAGACCTCCAGCGACTCCTTCTCCCCCGCCATGTAGTAGCAGGGGACCATACAGGTCCAGAAGTCCCGGGAGTGCATGGGGCCGGGGACAGCCTTGCGCAGCTCATTAGCCTCATGCCATACCTGAATCACCTGTTCCACATTGTCCACCACCTCGCTCAATTTATCCCAGTCCAGCTTCTTGCCCAAAAGACGCTCCGCGAAGGCGACGAATTCCCTCAATTCTTTGACAATGAACTTGATGGTGTACTCGTAGACCCCTTCCAGGGCGCTCTCCTTCACGCCGGGGGTCGGGAACTCCAGTACCCATACCGGAACATCCATATACTTCCCCAGAGCCTGGAACCACTTATACCTGGCATCGCAGAAGGCACCTGAGCCCAACAGCAGCAAGGGCTTGTCCATGCCCCCTAAAGGGGCCCCGGCAGGAATCTCCCCCAATTCCATCATCGTCGCTGTATAGCCCAGGCTGTTCCTGCCATAGCCACAGAGGTGGCTGGGGAAACCCTCAGCTTCGCAGCGCTCCAGGTAAGCCTCAGCAGCTCCGTCGGCGGCGCAGGCTGCTCCAAAGTTCTCGGGGTAAACGATGACCACACCCATGGCCTTAAGTATTGACTCGCCCTGCCACCAGTTAACCATGGCCCAAGCTGTAGGCGTCCCCGCTCTGTAGGCCTCGATGCCATCGAGGTACATCTTGTCCACCAGGGCGCGGAAATCCCTAGTTACTGCCAGCCTATTTATCGCCTTCTTCTTCTCCTCAGTAACCATAACTATACCTCCTTCAACGGTTGTTTGGGAAATGTTTCCTATATATATGATACCCGTTACGGGCAAGGTTGTCAAGGGCTGGGCGGTGGCTGGGCCCCGCTTTACGACCTCATGTTCCATCCTCCGCTGAGGGGTCCCCGGAAAGTCGCCACTCTCACCATTGACACGCTGTAGCATGGTTTTGTATCATGGTCACTAGTAGGGGGTGAGAGCATGGACTTTCGACTTACTGAGGAACAGGAGGCACTAAAAAAAGAGTTTGAAGCCTTTTTTGAGGAGGCGATGAAGCAGGCTCCGCCAGGCTGGGAGGGGGGCTTGGAGGCCCCCTTTGCCACTGACGAGGGCTTCGCTTTTCATCAAGCGCTGGCACGGGAGCTGGGGGAGAGGGGGTGGCTCTCCCTGCCCTGGCCCAAGGAATATGGGGGGCAGGAACACTCCCCAATCGAACAGCTCCTCTTCAACGAGGTGGTGGGATACTATCGGGCACCGGGTGTGGACATCTGGGGTGTGGGCATGCTGACCCCTACCTTGCTGGTCTCTGGGAGCGAGGAACAGAAAAAGGAGCACCTGCCGCCCATTGCCAGAGGGGAATTACTGTGGTGCCAGGCATGGAGCGAGCCTAACGCCGGCTCCGACCTGGCATCGCTGACCACCAAGGCTGTAGAGGATGGAGATGATTACGTTGTTAACGGGCAGAAGATCTGGACCACTGCTGCTCACCGCGCTGACTGGATGTTCACCCTGGCCAGAACTGACCCCGAGCTCCCTCGGCACCGGGGACTCTCCTACTTCCTGGTAGATATGAAGACCCCGGGGATCACCCTCCGCCCCCTTAGGGACATGGCGGGTAATCACCTGTTCAATGAGCTCTTCCTCGACGATGTGCGGGTTCCCAAGCGGAACATGGTGGGCGAGAAGAACCGTGGCTGGTATGTCACCCTGATGACGATGAACTTTGAGAGATCCGGCATAAGTGCCTTTTCCGCATCGAAGCGAACCTTGGAGGAGTTGGTGGAGTTTGTTACGGAGACAAAAGGGGATGGCGAGGTCCTGGGTAAAAATCCCTTTATCAGGCACCGCTTGGCCCAGCTAGCCATCGAGATCGAGGTCGGGCGGGCCCTGTCCTACCGCATCGCCTGGATGCAGCAACGAGGAGGCATACCTGCCGCTGAGGCGGCAGCAGCTAAGGTATACGGCAGCGAGCTGGGTCAGCGCCTCGCCTATCTGGGATGCCAGATCATGGGCCTCTATGGGCAGGTGAAGGAATCAAGGTGGGCGCCACTGCAGGGGAGATTTGAGAATGCCTATCAAACCTGCGTTGGTATGAATATCGCCGCTGGCACTTCGGAGGTCATGAGGAACATCATCGCCACCAGGGGATTGGAGCTGCCCAGGGAGCCTCGGTGACCCCAGGCCCTTCCGTTATCCAGTGCCTATACGGAGATGAGGAACTCGCACATCCCATCTTTGGGCAGCATCTTTGCCATTTCAATCTTTATCCCATCGCCGGTCTTCTCAGCGGCGGTCTCAAAGCTGGCAAGACACATCCCTTTACAGGGAAGGTCTTTAAGCCCAGCCTCCTCCACTGCTTTCTGCACCGCACAGCTGGAGACCTGGAGCACCAGCTCCTTAGTCGTGGCCTTGACGATGTTCCATCGGTCGGTGGGTCTTGAGGCCAGGATAGAGAGCTCAACGTAGCGCTCAAGGCGATGGGGGAAGGATATCCCTGTCTGCTTGGCGACCCTCTCCAGCATCTCCCCGGTGCGATCGATATACTTTCCATCGGCCAGCTCAATGGTCAGCTTCATCACTTCCTTGCCGAAGCCCTCCAGGGCCTGCCGAGTGCCCTTTTCATCCTTTCCCTTTAGGCTTTCCCCCAGCGCTTTAATATCAAAGCGCGCAGTGACCTCCTCGACAAGCCCTCGGTCGGCATCGAAGGGCAGGGGTTTCCCTGGCTCCTCCAGGGCCATCAATTTCTCCCTTATTGGCTTGGCGTACTTCCAACCCATGGTCATTTCCTCATACCTCCGCTAAAAGCTCACCTGGATGGCATTTTGGGGGCAGACCTCGACACAATCCATGCAGCCGGTACACTTCTCAAAGCGAACCCCCCTCAATATGAAGTGGCTGGGGTCGGTTTCTCGGAATTTCTGGGGGCCGACATCGGTGCCTACCCCTAGAACGTGTGTCGGGCAAATGAGGAGGCACTTGCGGCAGGAGAGGGGGTCGTTACACTTCTCGTCGTCTACAGTGATCGTAGCCAGCATCTTCATCCCTTCCTATTGATTCTTACCAGACGTTGGCCAGGGCGGGCAGGCTGGCCCGCTCCACCAGGGTGATCGCCTCTTGGTCACACTCCGTGGCACACAGGCCGCAGCCGAAGCACTGGAACAGGTCAATATGGGCCTTGTTCCTGGTGGGGGCGAAGTTTAGCGCCTTAAATTGGCACCGCGCCACACACTTCGTGCAGCCATTGCAAAGCTCGGTGTCTACCTTGGCCACATAATGCCCCCGCCACAGCCCCCTGACCTCAAAGTCGACCGCGGTCCTGATTAAGGCGCAATCTGGGTAGTCGCAGTTGCACAGACCGCCGAGATAGGGGGTGCCAAAGGTGGTAATGCAATGCACCAGGCCCCTCTTGTTCAGCTTGGTCAAAACATCCTTGGTCTCATCGGGGGTGAGGAAGTGGACCCCCCCTCGATAGGTGTCGGGCCAGCGCTCCCACTTGTACATCCCAGGACCCATGCCCATGCAGGTGAAGTTCTCCTCATCGGGGAGACCCACCATGGAGCGGCGACAGGCGCAGGTCAGCAGGGAAATGGGATACATGATGTCGGTGACCTTGAGGGCCTCATCCAGGGTGATAACCTGACCAAAGTGGGTGCTCCAGGCTATCTGCTCAGCCTCCCGCTTCATCCTCTCCACAGCCTCCTGGTCATTCCTGTCCTTGGCCTCAAGAAACTCCCTCCCTAGAGTGGCCAGGCCACCCGCAGCGGAAGGGTTGGCCTCCGCTCCCAGTGCCTCCGCCTCCTCCTTTCTAATCTTGTACAGCCTCCTCGCATAGTTGGCGGGGTTGAAGTACCACCTCTCATGGCCATTGGCAAATTGATCACACCAGACACACATAATTTCACCTCCTTTTTTCGAACGCAAGGCCTCTCTAAAA
>JBHIBU010000040.1:0-9149 GCA_046759245.1 Dehalococcoidia bacterium
CCCGACGCCCAACCCTGATCATTGCACCCTGACCCCCGGCTACTGGAAGACCCACTCCATATACGGGCCGGCGCCATATGATGCCACGTGGGCACTAGTGGGCGAGGACTCTCTGTTCTTTGACACCGGCCAGAGCTGGTACGAGGTCATGTGGACACCGCCCGCAGGGGGCAACGCCTACTACATCCTGGCTCATCACTACATCGCGGCCGTCCTCAACGAGCTGAACGGTGCCCCCACCGCGGCTGTAGCCGCTGAGCTGGCCCACGCGGCTTTCCTGCTGGACCAGTATGATGGCAGTCCGGACCCAATGAGTGACATCACGGGATCCGTGCGAGAGGACTTCATAGCCACCGCTGCGGTGCTTGACGACTACAACAACGGTATCATCGGCCCGGGCCACTGCGACGATGTGCCAAATATAGAATCGTCTGTCTATGATGCTCCCACCTACGGGGGCAACGGCAATGGCGTCATTGACCTGTCTGAGGTCCTTCATGCCATTAGTGATTACTTCGACGAACCGCCTGTCCTTACGCTGGAGGAGGTGTTGAGCGTTCTGTCTTACTACTTCAGCCAGACAGGATGGTCGTCCCAACAGTAGCTAGATAGGCGTGGGGAGGTGGGGCCTGTCCACCTCCCCCTTACCCTTGAGCCCTAGTGGATAGCTTGCTCCGGTGGGGACTTGACCGCAGAGGCGCCTCTGAAAACAACGAAAGGTCTCCCCAGCATCTGGGAAGAAGAGAAGGCGCTGCCAAGGTGAATGTATTCATTGCCGGCATGCACATCGCGAAGTTGCTGGCGATGTGCCGAGTTGCGGCAGGCTATCCCTCCCTGTTCCCATGTTGAAAGTCCCGTTACATAGTATAGAAATCAAAGGGCTTATTACCCCTTGACAACGCATCCGAAGCGTGGTAGCCTTCCGCTGTCTAATTGGATACGATTCCGCAGAGAAAATCCCCATCAATCGCCTCCTTTGTGGCCAGCCCCCTGGCTCTGGTGGGACGTGTGGTTGGGGAAGGAGTTCACTGTGCCCGCACGAATAGCTGCATGGCCAAAGGTGGATCGGCTCTCAGTTCGACCCCAAAGTAGCCACACGCGCTTACGGTAAGGTGGTCTGGGCCACGAATGAAGGGCTGAGTAGCATGAGGGGTTGAGACTATGGTGGACCAGCAGGACTACAGACGAGTGGGCGTGGGTGTCCCTCTGCTTGTACGCCCGGGAACCCATATCGCGTGTTTCCATGAAGGCCGGGAAGATCTCCTCCAGGTGCTTATCCCTTACTTTGAGGCGGGGCTCGAGGATGGGGAATGCTGCATCTGGGTGGCTTCACCGGAGCTGAAAGTGGAGGAGGCCCGGGAGGTACTAGCCCAGGCCATACCCAATGTGACACAGCTTCTTGCCAGTGGCCAACTGTCCATCCTTGACCGTACAGAGTTGTATTTCAAAGGTGGACTTGTTGACTGGGAGAGGGTTCTCCAGGGCTGGCTGCAGAGGGAAGCTCGGGCGCTGAGCCAGGGGTACCCATGTCTTCGCATAAGCGGCAGCCCCGCCTCGCTGCAAAAGGGCGATTGGGAGCGTTTGATAACTTATGAAAGGGCCGTCGATGACTCTCTGGGTCAGTACCTGATCATCGGCCTGTGCACTTATGATAGTGCTCAGTTTTCAGCCATGGAGATCGCCCAGGTAGTCAACAGCCATCAGTATACGCTGGAGAGGAAAGGCGATGAATGGCAGCTAGCCGAACCCCTCATCAGCACCAAAAAGGCTAAAGAGTTAGAGAGGGCTGTGGAACGCCTGTCCATTTTGCACCGCCTGACCTCCATCTCCACGGAGACCCTTGACTTGGCAAGGCTGTTGGAGCGTAGTCTGAGGCAAACATTGGAGCTGCCTGGTCTGGAGGGGAGAGGCGCTATTTTCCTGATGAATGAAACTGGAACTAGCCTGTCCCTCATGGTCAGCCAGGGTCTGGCCCCAGAGGTCGTCGCGGCCGAAAGTACGGTTCCTGTAGGAGAATGTCTGTGCGGTTTGAGCGCCCAGACAGGGGCCATCATAGTCAGCGCCAGTGCGGCGGAGGATGAGAGGCACACCAGAATGTGCGACATGCCCGACCACTCGCATGTCATATCGCCCCTGATGCGTCGAGAGAAGGTAATGGGAGTGCTCTGCCTCTACGCCCCCCCTCGCCAACTAGAGGATCTTGATATCGACCTTTTGCATACTGTCGCTCAAGAGCTGGCCCTGAGTATTGAAAGGGCACAGCTATTTGAGCAACTGAGTAAGGTATCCATAACTGATGAACTGACAGGGCTCTACAACCGCCGCCACTTTTACGAAGTACTCGAAACTGAGATGTACCGCGCCCAGCGCTATGGTCATTGGTTATCTGTGGTAATGATCGACATTGACGGGTTCAAAGCATACAATGACAAGTTTGGGCACACTAGCGGCGATGCCGTCCTGCGAGTCCTTGGCCAAACGCTCAAGTCATTATTGCGGAGGACCGATGTAGCTTTCCGCTACGGCGGTGATGAGTTTGCCGTTGTCCTGCCGGCAACGGCTGCTGATAGAGCTGAGAGGATTGTAAACCGTATGAGGTCAAGATGGTTAGAAGTTCGTAGGGCGGAAGATTTCGTTCTGGGAATTCCTCTCGGACTTAGTGCTGGGATTGCTGAGTTCCCTGGGGATGCTGAAACAGCAGATGGCCTGGTATTTCTGGCCGATACTGCCCTCTATCGTTCCAAGAGAGAGGGAGGAAACAAATCTACACTGGTGTCCGATCTGGGGGCACTCACACCAGACGTCGTGGATAGGGCAACGCTGGACCAGGTCTATGCCCTGTCGGCTACCGTAGAGGCCAGGGACCCATACACCTATGGTCACTCGAAGAGGGTCGCAGCCATATCAGCAATGATAGGCAAAGCTATCGGGCTATCACGAAAGGAATTAGCGGACCTGAACGCGGCTAGTCTCCTCCACGATATTGGCAAGGTGGGTGTCTCTGACGCAATCCTGACTAAGTCTGCCAAGCCGACAAAGGATGAATGGAAACTCATAAGGAAGCACTCTGCTGAAGGGGCAAGGATAGTTGGCCATGTTGGCGAACTGGCAGCGTTGGTGCCCATGATCCGGCACCACCACGAGTGGTATGATGGCACGGGATACCCGGATGGATTGAAGGGCGAAGACATACCTCTTGGTGCCAGAATCTTAGCCATAGCTGATGCCTATGACACTATGACTACAGCGCGTACTTATAGGCATGTCGCGTCTCAGGAGGAGGCACTTGAGGAGCTCAGACGATGTTCTGGCACCCAGTTTGCCCCCGAGCTTGTGGAGGCGTTCTGCCGGGCCATGGATGAGGCTGCAAGGCAGGACTAGACACATTTGTCCACATTGTGCAGCGAGACGGCAGGGCAGGCTGAAGGTTCTGTCTTGGTCCCATAGTCCCATCATTTCGATGAATTTGCTCTTCGTCCTCAGGGTGGAAGGCTTTGTTTTTTTGCCCCATTGGATTATAATCTGTGGAAACAAGAACTGTTTAGATAGCGTAATAGCCAAAAGTGGTTGAGAAAAAGCTGGAAAAGTACAACCCACAGCAGATAGAGCGAAAATGGCAAGCGAGGTGGGCTGCCGACCACCTCTATGAGGTCAGAGAGGATGCCCCCTGCCCCAAGTGGTATCACCTCACCATGTTCCCCTACACCTCGGGCGACCTCCACATCGGGCACTGGTATGCCATGGCCCCCTCCGATGTTCAGGCCCGCTTCAAGCGGATGCAGGGCTACAATGTGCTCCACCCCATGGGCTTCGATGCCTTCGGGCTCCCCGCGGAGAACGCCGCCATCAGCCGCGGCATCCACCCCTTCACCTGGACCATGGAGAACATCGAGAGGATGAGGGAGCAGCTAAAGAGCCTGGGCGCCATCTACGATTGGAGCCGAGAGGTGGTCACCTGCCTCCCCGATTATTATAAATGGACGCAGTGGTTCTTCCTTAAGCTCTACGAGGCGGGCCTCGCCTATCGAGCGAGAGCCCCGGTGAACTGGTGCCCCCAGTGCCAGACGGTGCTTGCCAATGAGCAGGTGGTGGGCGAGGGTGTTTGTGAGCGCTGCGGGACCGCGGTGACTAAGAGGGATCTGGAACAGTGGTTCTTCAAAATCACCAACTACGCCGAGGAACTCCTCGACCACAGCCATATTGAGTGGCCGGAGCGAATAAAGGCGATGCAAAGGAACTGGATCGGCAAGAGCGAGGGGGCGGAGGTTGCCTTTGGCATCGAGGGAGGGGAGATTCGCGTTTTCACTACCCGCTCTGACACCATCTTTGGCGTGACCTTTGTCGTTCTCGCCCCGGAGCACCCCCTGGTCGCTAAGCTTACCTCGCCGGAGCATAAGGGGGAGGTGGAGCGCTACGTAGAGTGGGCACGGCGCCAATCTGAGATCGAGCGGGTATCTACGGGCAGGGAGAAGAGCGGCGTTTTCATTGGCTCCTATGCCATAAACAAGCTAAGTGGGGAGCGAGTGCCGATTTGGATCGCCGACTATGTGCTGATGACCTATGGCACGGGGGCGGTGATGGCGGTTCCCGCCCATGACACGCGGGATTTCGAGTTTGCCAAGACATTTGGTCTGCCGATAAAGGTGGTCATCGCCCCTCAGGGATGGTGTGGCGAGGATTTGGAGGAGGCCTATGTCGAGCCGGGAACTATGGTCAATTCGGCGCAGTTCGATGGCTTGCCCAGCGAGCAGGGGATGGAGGCCATCGCCGACTTCATCGAGGCCAGAGGCTACGGGGAGCGAAAGACGACATATCGGCTTCGCGACTGGCTCATTTCCAGGCAGCGCTACTGGGGAGCCCCCATCCCCATCGTCTATTGCGATAAGTGCGGGCTGGTTGCGGTGCCTGAGGAAGATCTGCCGGTGCTCCTCCCCGAGGACGCCGAGTTCAGACCTACAGGGGAATCCCCCCTGAAATACTGCGAGTCCTTTGTGAAAACCTCTTGCCCCAAGTGCGGCGCCCCGGCGCAGCGGGAAACCGATACCATGGACACCTTCCTTTGCTCCTCCTGGTATTTCCTGCGCTACACAAGCGCGGACCATGATGAGGCTCCTTTCGATGTCGGGAGGATGAGATACTGGCTCCCCGTTGACCAATACACCGGCGGCGCGGAGCACGCTACCATGCATCTCCTCTACGCCCGCTTCTTCGTCAAAGCGCTTCGTGACCTGGGCCTGGTGGATTTCGACGAGCCCTTCACCAGACTTTTCAATCAGGGGGTTATTGTCATTGAGAGGCAGAAAATGAGCAAGTCGAGGGGTCGGGTGATCACCCCCGATGAGTATGTGGCTGAGCTGGGTGCTGATGCGGTGCGTGCCTATCTCATGTTCATCGGACCCTGGGATCAGGGAGGAGAGTGGGACGACAGGGGTATCAAGGGGATAGCGCGCTGGCTCCATCGAGTGTGGTCTCTGGTACTAGGCACTTTTTCTCAAGATGAGGCGAAAGCCGTTTTAAGTGAAATCGCTGATCAGGGTGCGAGCAGGGCGAAAAAAGAATTGCGACATATTACCCATAAGACCATTAAGAGGGTGACCGAGGACCTGGAGAGGTTCAGGTTCAACACCATGATTGCCGCCTTGATGGAGTTCACCAATTATCTGAGCAAGGCGCGGGAGGCAAATCTTATTGATCGTGCCGCCTGGCAGGAGGCCATCGATACCCTTCTCCTGCTCCTTGCCCCCACGGCCCCACATCTGGCGGAGGAACTCTGGACCAGAACCGGTCACCCCTATAGCATCCACAACCAGCCCTTCCCCATCTGGGATGAGGAGCTCGCCGCCGAGGAGGAGTTCACCCTGGTGCTTCAGGTCAATGGCAGGCTTCGCGATCGGGTTAGGGTGCCTGTCTCCATCACCGAGGAGGAGGCCCATGAGCTGGCGCTAGGCCGGGAGCGCATAAAGGCTTATCTGAAGGCAGGCGAGATCGCCAGGATAATCTATGTGCCTAGGAGATTGGTAAATATTGTGCTGAAATGAGGGCTCTTGAGCGAAACCCTCGATTGGTGTATACTACTGCCAACATCCTTGGGGGTGAGTTATGAAGTTATCATGTCTTCAAGAGAATCTGAGCAAAGGTTTAGGCATTGTTGGCCGCGCGGTGGCCACCAGGACCACCTTGCCCATCACCAATAACATTCTTCTGGCCACGGACCAGGGGCGACTCAAGCTTGCCGCTACCAACCTGGAGATCGCCATCAGTTGCTGGTTGGGCGCCAAGGTGGAGGAGGAGGGTGCCATCACTATCCCCGCTCGACTGCTCACCGACTTCGTCAACTCTTTGCCCAACGAGAGGGTCGATATGACCCTTTCGCCACGCACCCGCACCCTTGAGCTCAAGTGTGCTCGCTTTGAGGGGCGCATCAATGGAGTGGAGGCCGAGGAGTTCCCCCCCATCCCCTCCATAGGTGAGGGGATAACCACGATGATCGATGCTGAGGCTCTCCGACTGGCGATCACCCAGGTGGCTTTTGCTGCTGCTACGGAGGAGGCGAGGCCGGTGCTCACCGGCGTTCACAGCGAGTTCGATGGCGATAGGCTTACCCTGGCTGCCGCCGATGGCTTCAGGCTTGCCGTGCACAAAGCACCCCTGGCCACACCGGTAGCGGAGAGGACTGAGGTGATCATCCCTGCTCGTGCCTTTTCTGAGCTCCACCGCCTTCTTACCGACCAGGAGGAGCCTATCGAGGTAACCATCAACCCCCAAAGAAGCCAGGTGCTCTTTCGTCTCAAGGATGTGGAGATGGTCTCTCAATTGATCCAGGGAGCCTTCCCCAATTATACCCAGCTGATCCCCCAAAGCTATGTTACCCACGCTGAGATGAGTCTCTCCGAGTTCGCCAAGGCAACGAGAACAGCCTCAATCTTCGCTCGCGAGGGAAGCGCTATTTTGCGCCTGTCGATAGTGCCCGGCGAGGAGCTAACCCCGGGCAGGGTCGTGCTCTCCGCTCGCGCTGAGGAGGTGGGGGACAATGTTGGCGAGGTCGATGCCACTGTGGAGGGGGAGGAGGCGAGGATCGCCTTCAACAGCAAGTATCTCTCCGATGTGCTGGGGGTGATTCGCCAGGATAGGGTAGTCCTGGAGACCACCAGCCCCTCAAGCCCTGGGGTGATCCGCCCCGTGGGCGTCGATAACTACGTGCACGTGGTCATGCCCATGTTCGTCCAGTGGTGACGTAGCTTGAAAAGCATCCCAGAGGTAGACCCGGTCCCCATAAGGCGCTCTTGCCCCAGGCGTAAGCAAGGCAGACGTTTTTTGCTTGACGCCTAGCGTGGAAAGATTACAATGAGCGTACCCTTGACATAAGTTCGAATCCTGCTCGGGGAGCGATTTTGCCTTTTACGAACCTGACTAGATGCAAAGTGAGCCGAACTGGCGCTTATTGAAGTGCTAGGAGGTAGTAGGCTTCACAGCTATTGGAGCAAATGTTACAATCCGAGAATCCAGAGTGGATTAGGCGAACCCAGAGTTCGTCTATGTGGCTGTCAGGCGAAAGGGCGGCAGCCTATAATACCAGAAAGGGAAGTCATCAGCGAGGAAGTAGCTGGTTCTGGCGAATCCAGGCGCACCGCTTTCACAAATCCATACTCAAAGGAGGACATCCCGTGTCAGTAGAAGAAAACAAGGCCATCGCACGGCGTTTCTATGAGGAAGTATGGAACAAGCACAATCTGGCCGCACTAGAGGAGTTCATGGCCACCGACCTCATTGACCATGATCCATGGCTCGGCCAGGCGCCCGGCCGCGAAGGCATGAAACAACAACTCGCATTGCTCCTCGCCGCCTTTCCTGACCTCCAGTTCACTGTTGACCTCATTATAGCCGAAGGTGACATGGTAGCGTCCCGCCTGACAGTTAGCGCCACACATACAGGTGAGTTTATAGGCATTCCTCCCACGGGCACGCAGGGGACGATCACGGGGAGTGAAATCTTCCGCATCGCTGGAGGCAAGGTTGTGGAACGCTGGGGCAACTTCGACATACTGGGCATGATGCAACAGCTTGGCGTTATACCTCCGCCGGGGTAGACGGGAGGGTAGTCCCTGAAGCCTCTCTTACCTGTGGGGAATCAGGAAATAGTCAAAGCTGGTTGCCGCAACATCGCCCAACATGTGGTTGCCGACTTCGCTGCGCTTGTCTCTATTTGACGGATGTCCCCAGGTTCGTGCAGTGGTGATTTGGCTTTTCCGCCCGTTAGGCCGTTTTTTCAGCAGCGGAGGTCACTTAGGAAGTGGGCCACTTTTTAGGTCGAGAGAAGGCGGCTCTCCAGGATGGGCAGGTTGAGCACGTCCTCCTTATTATAGAGGAGTAGGGTCTTAAGTGCCTCCTCGTCCTGCCATCTTTTATATCTATCCCAGAGGTACATCGCCTCAAAGCCATCGATCCCTTTGCTCAATCGGGGGATGCCTAGCTGTTCCTCCACCCTCTTCAGCCCACCGAAGAGGTTACATCGCCAGCAGTCGTACATCAGGTCGTGGGAGTGGAGGTGCTGGGTGAGGTCAACCCCAAGCTGTCTTTCGATAACAGGCAGATCGAAGCGACTCCCATTGTAGGTATATAGGGTTTCTACCCCCTCCATGATTTTCATCAGGTTGGATTTTGTCACCTCCTCACCCACCAGCTGACTAAACTGATGGTCGGCGCGATAGACCCCGATAATGGTGATCTCGCCCCAAAAGGAGGTCTCAATGTCCAGATAAGCCTTCACGCCCCCTCCTGAAAGCCGTGGGAATACTGTAGCCCCAACTAACCCTTCTCCGCCAGCTTGTGGGTAAATTCCGGGGAATCTGCGGGCGATGCGTCCTTCTCCCGCTGCCTCTCCAGCCACTCCAGAAGCTCTGCGCCGATCTCCCTCCGGAAATAATCGTCGATCTCCTCCCTGAGCCTCTCCTGCTCCTCGGTAAATCTGAATCTCATATCTTCACCACCCTTTTGCTCTGGGGCCTATCTTATCGATGCTACACCATTATAAGTTTGATCCTTCCTGTGGTCAACGGGAGCCCGTTCAAAAAGTTTGTGCTATAATCGGCAACAAAGGAGCATTATGGGAGGTGTAACATCTACATCGAGCACCTGAGCCTGACCAACTT
>JBHIBU010000041.1:0-9126 GCA_046759245.1 Dehalococcoidia bacterium
TGGGAAGGAACATCTGGCAAAACGATTTCCCGGTGGCCATGATCAGGGCCATACGTGCCATCATCCACGAAAACGCCACCCCAAAAGAGGCTCAAGAGTTATACGACGGTATAAAAAGCGGAAAACCATAGTAACAGCCGGATTAGGCTAACTTTGAGTTCGTCTATATGGCTGTAAGCTGAAATTCGTTCCTCTCTCTTATCCTGAAGTTATGATATGAGGCTATCTCAGGTGCAAAATAGGGCGCCGAGGGAGGCGCGCAGAGGAAGAAAGGAGGTAACAGATGCCCACTTACATCACGCTGATGCGCTGGACGCAGAAAGGGGTCGAGAATATCAAGGAGAGCCCCACCCGGCTCGCCGCGGCCAAGGAGGCTGTTAAGGCAGCCGGAGGTGAACTGAAAGCCTTCTACCTAGTGATGGGCCAGTATGACATGGTGGCCATCAGCGAAGCACCGAGCGACGAAGCATACGTCACAATCATCCTGGCCCTTGCCTCGGGAGGTGCCATCCGCACTGAGACCCTTCGCGCCTTCACAGAGGATGAATACCGGAAGATCATTGCAGCTATGCCTTGAGCTGCCGCTTAGCCCATCCAATCATAAAACGCTGTGCGCCTCCCTCGAACGCATACCCTAGCAGGCTCATGGCCTGCCACGGTGAATATGGACTGCATCATTCCGGATTTCTGTATAGGTCTGATCGGGATACCAAGAAATTATAGCCGTTGAAAGGAATTTCATGAAAAGGCTAATGGATCGAATTGGAGAAACCGTGAAAGGGCGGATAGCAGAGGCAAAATTAAGTCCCGTAGAGGATGAAATCCGAAAATATATACTGAGGGAGTTTGCCAGCAATGGCAGACCTCCCACCTCTGGAGAGATCATGAAGGGGTTGGGACTATCATCCGTGAATATAGTCTATCAAACAATGGGAAAGCTTGAAAAAGCTGACATTCTGTCAAGGAAGGGAGGCGAAATCGTATCTGCTTATCCTTTTTCCGCCGCTGAGACACATCATAAAGTGATTTTTGAAGATGGGCATGAGGTCTATGCTCTCTGCGCCACAGATGCCTTGGGCATTCATTTTATGCTGGATAAGGATATAACTATCATCTCCAAATGCCCCCGATGCGAAAAGGAAATGAGAATCGTGGTTAAAGACGGCCAGATTGACTCCTATGACCCAGAAGGAATCATTGAATTCGTAAGTAATAGAGAAAGAGGAGGATGTACAGCGGAAACCCTTTGTCCTTTTATCAACTTTTTCTGCTCTAAGCAACATCTGAAAGAATGGAGTGAGAAAAATCCCGAATATAGAAAGGGTGAGATTTATTCACTGAGCGATGTGTTGGAACATGGCAAAACCATATTTGGAGATTTCCTAAAATAATGGGAAGAGCCAAAAGCTAATGTTCTTTCGCCGACAGCGTATAACAGCGTGTTAACGGTTCGCTTTCGCTCAGCCAAATGCCTTCGGCACTTCGCAAACACTGGGAACTTTAGGCGACATCGGGGCTAAAGAGAAGGCTGAAAAATGTTGTTTTACATAGGCTTGGGGATTTGGATAGTTTTGGCAGTATATTGCTTGGTGGGAATTAAAAAAGCATACGATAAAGGAGAAACGTGGCCCCGTCATGTTTCTATTGCTATATGGCCCATGGATACAGTTCACTTTTTACTGGTTACTTGGGCTTCATTATATAGTGTTTGGCTATTACCGATTAACAAGATGGTTGCCTTAATAGGTGGTTTGGTTGTGTTTGGAACTGGAATCGTCATAATGTTGGCTGGAATGGTTGAGTTTCGCTCTTTTCGCAGGATATCAGGTATGAATACTTCAAGGCTTGTGGCTACAGGTATATATCAATGGAGTAGGAATCCGCAATACATTGGTTGGTTCCTTTGGCTTTTAGGCATAGCGCTTATGGGACGTTCAGGGCTTGCTTTTTTGTTTACCATGGTATTTATTATCGGTATGCATTTCTACACTATCTGGCTGGAAGAACCTTATCTTGAGCGTATATTTGGAGAAGAGTACCGCTGGTATAAATCGAGGACTGCAAGGTATATTGGAAGGCCAAAAAGATAGCCCGACGTCGCCTAACAGCATGTTTAGGCCAGGGCTTCGCCACATCGCTCCCTTTGTGCGCAACATCGTAAACACCCGAACGTTATGCGGAATCGACCCAATCAGAAACAGGCGCTGGGGATCACGCATCGTTGAACAAATCGTCTGCTGGTGATAAACTGCTATGCGCCTTGCCATGTATTACAACGATAACGATGTGCTGCTAAAGGAGGTATGAACCATGCCTAAAACACGCAAAACGGCGCGGGAAAAGCTGGAGATAGATCGAGAGCCCGAGGTGGTCGATGACCCGCGAGGGCGAGGGAAAATGCTTATTCCCAGGCCCCTCGACGTTGATAGCCTGATGCGCCGGATCCAGAAAGGAAGGCTGGCTACCGTTGAGCAAATCAGGGAACGACTGGCAAAGGATTTCCGTGCCGATTTCACCTGCCCGTTGACCACGGGCATCTTTATTCGGATCGTGGCTGAAGCGTCAGAGGAAGATTTGAGCAGAGGGCAAAAAGAGATAACGCCCTATTGGCGGGTGATCAAGGCAGAGGGCAGCTTGAACGAAAAACTGCCCGGAGGTACAGAGGCGCAATCGGCTCGCTTGAGAGAGGAAGGGCATAGTATCGAGCCGGGCAAAGGGAAAAAGGCGCCCAAGGTGAAAGACTTCGAGAGAGCCTTGCAGAAGCTGTGATTATGAACAGGTCTTAGGTGAAGGATAACCACCATGCGCGTCGCAATGTATTATAACAACAACGATGTGCGGCTGGAGGAGATGCCCACGCCAAACATCGGGCCCGGCGAGCTACTGGTGAAGGTTTTGGCCAGTGGCATCTGCGGCAGCGATGTGATGGAATGGTATCGCATCGACAAGGCGCCGCTGGTGCTGGGCCATGAGGTCGCCGGCGAGATTGTCGCTGTGGGGGAGGGAGTAGCGCGTTACCAGGAAGGCGACCGTGTCACTGCGTCCCATCATGTCCCGTGCAACACCTGTCATTACTGCCTGAGCGGCCATCACACCGTCTGCGACACCCTGCGCCAGACGAATTTTGATCCCGGTGGCTTCGCCGAGTTCATCCGTTTGCCGGCCATCAACGTGGACCGCGGGGTGTTTCCGCTGCCTGAGGAGGTATCCTTCGAAGAGGCGACCTTCGTCGAGCCTCTGTCCTGCGTCCTGCGCGGGCAAAGGCTGGCGCGCCTCGAGCCGGGCCAGAGCGTGCTCGTTATCGGCAGCGGCATTGCCGGGCTGCTCCACGTGCAACTGGCCCGCACCCTGGGGGCAGGTCGCGTGCTGGCCACGGACATCGTTGACTACCGGTTGGAGGCGGCGCGACGGTTCGGGGCCGATGCTGCCATCCACGCCGAAGAGGACGTGCCCGCTCGCCTGCGCCAGCTCAACGACGGCCGGCTGGCCGACCTGGTGGTGGTATGCACCGGGGCCACGCCGGCCATCGCCCAGGCGCTAAAGTCGGTGGAGCGCGGGGGCACTGTTCTCTTCTTCGCGCCCACAGAGCCGGGCGTCACCATTCCCATCTCGGTGAAGGACCTTTTTTTTCGCAACGACATAACGCTCACCACCTCCTACGGCGGCAGCCCCGCGGATGCCCTGGTGGCGCTGGAGCTGATCCGAAGCCGCAGCGTGCGCGTGCGCGAGATGATCACCCACCGCCTGAGCCTGGCGGAGACGGGCCTGGGCTTCCAGCTCGTCGCCGACGCCCAGGACTCCATCAAAGTAATCATCGAGCCCCAGAGGTAGCCCCTCATCCTTCCCTGTCTCAAAGGTCCTCGCCATTGACAGTGGTCAAGAGCTGCCCTAAGATTGGTAGTGGGAAGGGAAGGGATGAGGGCGGTCGCTTCCAAGGGGACAATACAAAGACTTAAGGTGGTGAACATGATATCGATGGCATTGGAAGGGATAAAAGTCATAGACCTTACTCGCTTGGCGCCGGGACCCTATTGCACCATGTTCCTCGCCGATCTGGGGGCCGATGTGATCAAGATCGAGCCTGGGGGAGGCCGAGCCGCGATAGCAGCTTTGCCTCAAACCGCCGAGGGGGAGGAGAGGAGAAGGGCTTACAATGCTGAGGAGCGCAACAAGAAGAGCATCGTTCTGAACTTGAAGATGGAGGAGGCGCAGAAGGTCTTCTACAAGCTCGCTGAGAAGGCCGATGTCATTATAGAGGAGTTCAGACCAGGAGTAGTAAAGCGCCTCGGCGTTGACTACGAGACCATAAGCAAAATAAATCCGAGGATAGTCTACTGCTCGCTCACGGGCTATGGCCAGGATGGTCCGTATCGGGAGCTCGCCGGGCACGATGTGAACTACATATCCATGGGTGGAGCCCAAAGCATGCTCGGCGAGCCTGGAGGCAGGCCTGTGGTGCCCACCAACATCCTAGCTGACTTTGCGGCAGGGGGCATGCATGCCGCCATAGGCATACTCTCCGCTCTGCTGGCCAGGGAAAGGACTGGGAAGGGGCAGCATGTTGACATCGCCATGCTGGATGGAGTGGTCTCGCTGATGCATGCCGAGGCGGCGAGATATTTCTCCACCGGCCAGGTCCCCGGCTTGGGAGACATCCTGATGTTCAGCGGGGCTCCCCACTATGAAGTCTACCAGACAAAGGATGGCAAATATATCAGCCTGGGCGCCATCGAGCCCTGGTTCTACGAAAACCTGTGCCGGGCACTGGGTCGGGAGGATTTCATCCCCCACCAGTGGACACGCGGAGAGAAGTGGCAGGAGATTGCCTCAGCCTTCAGGGAGATATTTCTCACCAAGACAAGGGATGAATGGGTGGATATCCTGAGGCAGACCGATACCTGTGCTGCCCCTGTTTACCCGCTGGACGAGGCCTTCTCCGACCCCCAGGTGCTTCAGCGCAACATGGTTGTGGAGATCGAGCACCCAACACTGGGAAAGGTTAAGCAGGTGGGGATCTCCATCAAGCTCTCGGAGACACCGGGAGCGATAAGAAGCATAGCACCTCGGCCGGGCGAGCACACCGAGGAGATCCTGCTCGATCTCGGCTATGCCAAAGAGGAGATCGAGGAGCTACGAAAGGCAGGAGCAATAGCATAGACAGCGAAGCCTTTCGAGGAAGGATAGGCTATGGGTGCCGTGCTATCCAAACAGGATATCCTCGACTTGGTGGAGAGAACCCCACCGCTGATTGAGGGGCCCATTAAGTTAGAGGAGCAAATCCAGCCCAACGGCATCGACCTTACGGTGCGAAGCGTCGCTCTCATTGCCTCTGGGGGCCAGATAGGCTCCGTAGCTGAGGAACGCAGACTTTCCAGCCATAGCCCCCTGCAGTTCGATGCCCTTGGCTTTCTGAACCTGCCTGCCGGCTGCTATTTGGTTACCTACAACGAGATTCTAAACCTGCCTAAGAACATTACCGCTCTGGGTAAGCCTCGCTCCAGCCTTCTTAGATGCGGGGTAAGCATGCATACCGCCGTCTGGGATGCCGGCTATTGCGGACGATCCCAATCCCTCATGGTGGTCTACAATCCCTACGGCTTCCGGCTAAGCCGCAACGCAAGAATTCTGCAGCTTGTATTCTTCCTCTTAACCGGGGAATCCTCGGAGGGCTATGGGGGGATGTTTCAAGGGGAAAACCTATAAGGCTCAGCATAATGAAGGGTATTTGGTGCCAGCTGATATTCATCAATCGGCAGGTGGAGTGCGCTTAAATTTGGCTTTCAGGGCCTCTATTTCCTGGCTAGCCTTCAGTTCCTCCTCCGTCATTGGCTGCCAAGTTTTCAGCTCCTCCCCCTCGATACTGACTTTAAATAGCCCCTTACATGAGGCGCATTTCAGGGGGCCTTCATATGCATTTTCGATGAGGAAGACCCTTATTTCCTGCCCGCACCCGGGGCATTTTATGGTTGGCATCGCCAAACCTCCTTTACCAAGAGCGAAAGCCACAAGCTATTCAGGGTCACTCTCTTCAGTAGTCGGGGCAGGCCGATTTGAACCGCCAAGCTCATGGTCCCAAGCCATGACAGCGAAAGGGCGGGAACCCCCTGCCTCCTTTCCGCGCAAGTCTAGCAAACCCTGCACTGCGATGTCAACGGCTTCCCTCAGAGAGCTACACTGCGTTCAGAAGCCATTCAGTTGTTCATTCTGGCATTCATTCGGTCGGTATGGGCTCGCAAGGCAATTAAGCCTGAGCAATAAGGGGACGCTCCTCTAGGGAAATACACGGGAAGGAATTAACCAGTTGCAGGGGGATCGCGGCAGCTATGACGAGGGAACTCAGGCGCGAAAGGCTTTTGCCTGCTTTGGTGATATCTTGGTGATGGGGCTTGACAGGCGACCTGAGTTGTGCTAAAATGTTTAATCTTCTTCCACCAGTATAGGATGGCAAGAGGGTTATTCCCTTTAATATAGACAGAGAGGGGGCACGTTTATCTTTTTTTAGGGAAGGGGGTGATAACACCGGGTTGAAGGATGTAGGATGTGTTGTTGTTCGGTTCGAGCTAATCTAATTCTAATTTGGAGGTAAAAGTCATGCCAATGCCAGATAGTCCAACCCCAGGAATGGTTACTAATATGAAGGAGCTCGGTGCCCGGGAGCTACCCAGGGTGACGCCGGACCGTTTCCGGGAGATAAGCGATGCCTGGCCTGATGAAGTGCCGGGCTGTTTTATAGTAGCCAGGACCCTGGCCGAAGAGGGGCTTTTTGAGGGGTTCTCTGTCTTCGGTTGGGACTACATGTTCATGTGGACAATAATGGGCCAGCTGGGCTTTACTATCTATCACCACCGCCACGACCAGGCCCCCGCCTGGGGCGCTGGAGGCTATGCCATCGGCAAGTGCGCGCCGGGGTTCGCCATCGTTGACCGCCGTCCCGGGATGGTCAATCTTCATGCCGGCCTGGGCTGGGCCCACGGGGCGCGAGTGCCAATGGTTGTTATATGCACCACCGCCCCACTCACCTGGATGGAGAGGGGCGGAGCCCAGGAGTACAATGTGGACCGAACTCTGGGCAGCATGTGGGACGGCGTTTGCAAGTGGGCGCACCGGGTGCTCGACATCCACGATATCGCTTACTGGATAAGAAAGGCTAAACGGGAATGCATTATGGAGCCCCGAGGTCCCTGTGTAGTTCAGGTTCCGTCCAATTTCCTCATCGCGCGGCACAACCATCGCGTGGAGTACCAGCTATTTGATGCGGTATACGGTGGCGGGACGATACGTGCCCCTGAGATCTCCCAGGGCGGGGGGAGGATAGAGGATGTAGAGAAGGTGGTGGACATGCTCCTCAACGCCGAGAGGCCGATGATCGTCACCGGCTCTGCGGTCTACTACTCCCAGGCCGGGGAGGAGCTCAAAGAGCTGGTGGAGCTGACCCAGATACCGGTGCACTGCCGCCGCCAGTCTCGGGGGTCTGTCCCCGAGAACCACCCGCTTCATTTCCACGGCGGTCCCCGCCCCGTGGTCTTTGCCGAGACCGATGCCGTTTTGATAGTCGGTCTGGAGCTAAACTTCCTGGAAGGCTTCGGCTTTCCTCCGCTATGGAATGCCCAAGCCAAATATGCCGTAGTCCAGGAGCACCCTGATCTGCATTATTTGAGCGGCACCCCGTTCGGTACACAGGTGTCCATTCTGGGCAACGTGAAGCAGGTGCTGCGACAGATAATCGAAGTGGCCAAGACCAAGGTCTCACCGGAGAAGATCGAGCGCCACCAGGGCTTCGTGAAGAAGATGCAGGAGATCAAGGAGGCTTACTTTAACACCAGGATAGTGGAGCGGGTTAGCCGCAATTGGGGTGTCAACCCCTGCCTTAACTGCATCTCGCCCTGTTCCGCCCGGGATGAATTCCTCAGGATCGGGGCCGTCGACTGGGAGGTGCTGGCCTATGAGGCCATCCAGGAAATGCAGGCTAATGACTCCCGCTCCTCCATCATCATCGACTCCTTCTCCATGTCCGATGTCTGCACCGACAAGTTCTTCGCCAACTTCCCCGGGACCACCGCGGATTGCGGCATCCATATGGGTGTGGGTCACTCGCTGGGGATCGGCATCGGACTCCAGGTAGCCCGACCGGGAAGGGCGAGCATGGGGTTCTGCGGCGACGCCGGGTTCAGCGTTGGCATGGGGGAGATGGAGACCATGATGAGATACAAGCTCCCCCACATGACCTTGCTGTGCAACAACCAGGCCTGGGGAGGGAGGAGCTGCGTGGAGGCCGGGTTCTACCTGCGCCCCTGGCTGGAGGTCTCCTGGCAGAACTGGCCCGGTTTTGTGGTGCGCTATGACGAGATGTTCAAGCCCCTGGGCGTCCATACGGAGTTCATCACCGCGGCCGAGCACGTTCGCCCCGCGGTGAGGAGAGCCATGGAGTCAGGGAAACCGGCCCTGCTCCATGCCCTGGGCGACTGCTCCGCCACCCCTCCGCTGATCGTCGTCCTGGCGATATATCACACCTGGAGCTGGGGGATGAAGCCCTCCGACTTCGCCCCCGGGATACAAAAGGATATAGCGGGTGCCGGAGTGCCTTTTACAGTGGCAACTATGGGTTATCTCAACGGCTACGGCATCTATCCCCCGCTGGATGAGCTGATTGCGATAACCGGTGCCGATAAGGGGCAGTGTGAGGATGTGCTGCGAGCCAATGGAATCCCCTTTAGGTAGGGCAGGGCAAGTTTAGAGATTAGGACAAACAGGGGGAAAGTTTCCCTTTCCCCCTGTTTGCTGCTCTCCTCTCTGGGGTGCCTGGATTCCAGAGATAAGGTTCGTTGACAAGGAAAGGATAATGCCAAGATTTTACGAGAACAATGTGGTGCGGGTGCTGAGGAAGAGGGCTTCCCCCAGCCAGCCCGATGAAATTGGCATCGTAGTTGAGCTTCTATGCGCTGAGGGACTTCACCTTGTGAACGTGGAAAGCTGGAGGAACATGGGCCCTGCCCCTGACATGTACAGGGTTAGGACGTTGGAGAATTGCCCGCCGGACTGCCCCAAAGAGGAAAATTACTGCGAGGAAGAGTTGGAGTTAATATCCGGGTGCGTCTCTCTGGACATCTATCAATTCGGTTGAAATTG
>JBHIBU010000042.1:0-9071 GCA_046759245.1 Dehalococcoidia bacterium
GTTTATTATAGCAACTATTGGCGGCTTGGTTATATTTCTCAAAGGACGACGAAAAGCAAGATAAAGGAATACCGAAATAAGTACAATTTGACGTAATACAATTACTAACTTTACGAACGGAAATGGGGGTTCTCCGAACTCTGAAGAATAAACTGCAACTAATTCGTGGTGAAGAAATTACCTAACCGAGTGGTGGAGCTGGGGGGATTCGAACCCCCTACCTCTTGACTGCCAGTCAAGCACTCTCCCAATTGAGCTACAGCCCCAGAACGCATCAAAGTTTAGCATAAAGCCCCACGAAATTCAAGGGGGGACTCCTAGCGCTTGACTTCGCCTAACAGGTTTGCTAGAATTTGTGGAGACATAATGAACAGGGCGGTTAGCTCAGTTGGTAAGAGTGCCCCGATGAAATCGGGGAAGTCACTGGTTCAAACTTGATGTATTATGTCTATATCTTGCAAAGCGAGAGAAACGGTAGCTTTTATACTGGCTTTACTAAAGATGTAGAGAAAAGGCTCTCGCAACATAATGAAGGAAAGGTGAAAGCAACTAAACGCGTAAGACCATTTAAGATTGTTTATAGCGAAGCTTATCAGAATGCAACTGAAGCAAGAAGGCGGGAGTATTATATAAAGTCACAGAAAAGCAGGAAGTTCATAGAGCAATTGATAGCGGGGGGCGGTTAGCTCAGTTGGTAAGAGTGCCCCGATGAAATCGGGGAAGTCACTGGTTCAAACTTGATGTATTATGTCTATATCTTGCAAAGCGAGAGAAACGGTAGCTTTTATACTGGCTTTACTAAAGATGTAGAGAAAAGGCTCTCGCAACATAATGAAGGAAAGGTGAAAGCAACTAAACGCGTAAGACCATTTAAGATTGTTTATAGCGAAGCTTATCAGAATGCAACTGAAGCAAGAAGGCGGGAGTATTATATAAAGTCACAGAAAAGCAGGAAGTTCATAGAGCAATTGATAGCGGGGGGCGGTTAGCTCAGTTGGTAAGAGTGCTGCGTTGACATCGCAGAGGTCACTGGTTCAAGTCCAGTACCGCCCACCATCTTGAGAAGTTAGCGCCTTTGCTTCTCCTATGAATTACTCGGTCAATATCACCTCTCGTCTATAAAAGGGCGAGAGGTTATGATTTGAATTGGGGAACGGATGTGAGATGAGTGCCCAGGTCGAAAAAAGCGAAAAGGTTGAACGAATAAGACATTCGGCATCTCATGTGATGGCTGAGGCGGTGAGTTGGCTTTTTCCCGATGTCAAATTTGGCATTGGGCCCATCATTGAGGATGGCTTCTACTATGACTTCGACCTGCCTCGCTCCCTCACCCCAGAGGACCTCCCCATAATTGAAGCCAAGATGGCGGAGATCATCGCCCAAGATGCGCCCTTCTCCGGCGAAGAGGTGGAAAAGGAGGAGGCGAGGCGAATCCTCGCCCAGCAACTCTATAAACTGGAGCTCATCGATGAAATCCCCGATGAAAGGATGACCATATATCGCCAGGGCTCCTTCACCGACCTATGTAAGGGACCCCATGTGGGCTCGACAGGGGAGATCAAGGCCTTCAAGCTGGTGAGCATCGCCGGGGCCTACTGGCGGGGCGATGAGAAGCGCCCCATGCTCCAGCGAATCTATGGTGTAGCCTTCGAGACAGAGGAGGAGCTGGCAAGGCATCTGGAAAGGCTTGCCGAGGCGGCAAAGCGAGACCATCGAAGGCTGGGCAGAGAGCTTGACCTCTTCAGCTTTCATGAGGAGGCGGGACCGGGGCTGGTTCATTGGCACCCCAAGGGGGCTGTGGTGCGCCGCCTCATCGAGGATTTCTGGATCGAGGAGCACCTAAAAAGGGGCTATGAGATCGTTTACAGCCCCCATATCGCCAAGATCGACCTCTGGAAAAGGAGCGGGCACTGGGAGCTTTACCGCGAGCACCTCTATTCCCCGATGGATGTTGAGGGGCAAGAGTACCTCATTAAGCCGATGAATTGCCCGGCCCATATCCTGATGTATAAGACGAAGCTGCGCAGCTATCGTGAGCTTCCCCTGCGCTGGGCCGAGCTGGGCACGGTCTATCGCTATGAGCGCTCCGGGGTGCTTCATGGCTTAACCAGGGTGCGTGGCTTCACCCAGGACGATGCCCATATCTTCTGTCGCCCCGATCAGCTGGAGGATGAAGTGGTAGCGGTTTTGGAGTTTGCCCTTTTCATGATGCGCACCTTCGGGTTTGAGGAATATGAGGTTCTTCTCTCCACCCGACCTGAGAAGTATGCCGGCACCATCGAGATATGGGAGGAGGCAACGAAGACCCTAAAGATGGCTCTCGAGCGCCTCGAACTCCCTTACCGGGTGGACCCAGGGGAGGGGGTGTTCTATGGCCCCAAGATCGACATCCGCCTTCAGGATGCCCTGGGAAGGGCGTGGCAGGGTCCCACAACCCAGGTCGATTTCAATCTTCCTCAGCGATTCGAGGTCAACTACGTGGGCATGGATGGGGAGGAGCATACCGTGGTAATGGTGCATCGCACCGTCCTTGGCAGCATGGAGCGCTTTTTCGGTTGCCTCCTTGAGCATTATGCCGGTGCCTTCCCCCTTTGGCTGGCGCCGGTTCAGGCGGTGGTGATCCCCATAGCAGATCGCCATCTGGATTATGCCCTTCAGGTGGAAGCGGAGCTCAAAGCCAGTGGTGCGCGCGCCCAGGTGGATGCTCGCCCTGAGCGGATGAACCTGAAGATTCGCCAGGCCCAGCTTCAGAAGATCCCCTACATGTTGATCGCGGGGGATAAAGAGGTAGATGGTGCCACGGTCTCAGTGAGGCTGAGAAGCGGTGAGAACCTGGGAGGGCGAAGCCTGGAGGAATTCAAGGCTATGGCAAAGGCAGCTATAGAGAGCAAAGCACCTTGATTTTTATGGCAAGATATAGTATATTGCCTTTCTCTAGGGATTACTGGGGGGTGACTGAACATACTTAAAAGATATCGAATTAACGAAAGGATATTTGCCAGAGAGGTGCGAGTGATAAGCGAAACGGGGGAGCAACTGGGCATTCTGCCTGTGGGCAAAGCGCTGGAGATGGCTAGGGAGCGAGGCTATGACCTTGTGGAGGTTGCCCCCCAATCCGTCCCCCCAGTATGTCGCCTCCTCGATTACGGGAAGTTCAAATACGAGCAAACCAAGAAAGAGCGCGAGGCCAGAAAGAGACAGAAGACCGTCTTCCTCAGAGAGGTTCGCTTCAGGCCTAAGATCGGTGGTCACGACATCCAGTTTAAGACCCGCCTCATTAAGAAGCTCCTTGACGAGGGCGATAAGGTTAAGGTTTCGGTGCTCTTCAGGGGTCGTGAGATAACCCATCCCGAACTGGGCAAGGAGCTCTTGGAGAGCGTGGCCAAGGAGATAGGGGAAGCAGCCATCGTGGAAAAGGCTCCGGGGATGGATGAGAGACGCATGATCATGATCCTCTCCCCAGCCAAGCAGCTCAAAGCGACAAAGGGGTCCGATGCCCAAGTTAAAGACTCATAAAGCAGCACAGCGCCGCTTCCATGTTACCGGCAGCGGCAAGATAATGCGCACCAAGGGCGGCAAGAGTCACCTCAGGCGAAAGAAGTCCAAAAGGGCAAAGAGGCTCTACGATGAGAAGCTGCCCCTCCACCCTAGTGATAAGGCTCGCATAAAGAGGCTTTTGCCCTATGCCTAAGGGAGGACATCTTTGACTAGAGTAAAAAGTGGTACTGTAACTAGGCGTCGTCATAAGAAGGTGCTTAAGCAAACGAAGGGACATCGGGGAACGAGGCACTCCCTCTATCGCGTGGCCCACGAGTCCTTGATCAAGGCGCTGAGCTACTCCTATCGCCATCGCCGGGAGCGTAAAAGGGATTTCAGGCGCCTCTGGATCGTTCGCATCAATGCCGCCGCTAGGCAAGAGGGGCTTTCCTATAGCGGTTTCATCGATGGCCTGAAGAGGGCCGGGGTTGAGGTCGACCGCAAGATGCTGGCCGATATGGCGGTGAGAGACCCCAGCACCTTCTCCCAACTGGCGGCGATAGCGAAGAGCTCCTCTGACCTTTAATCCCCGATCAGGGCGAAAATCCGAACTTCTCTCCCTTGAGCCTTGTCACTTGTCTTGGGGTTCCCTCATGAACGGGCCTGTGGTGAAATGACGGTGACGATGAAGGGCGATGACGAATATCCCCCCGGCAATCAGCCCTATTGAGAATATGCCAAGAGAGAAAAGACCTATAGAGAAAAGGCCTATGGAAAACAGCCCTATGGAGAAGATCCCTGCGGAGAAGATGCCGACGCTAAAGTTCCCTATAGAGAACCACCCTGAGGCCCAGTCGCCAGCTGAACCCACGTTGTAGCCCAAACCAAACTGAAGTATGAGCCCTACAATTATCAGCACTACTGCCAGCGCCAGCCCAGCCCGGCCGATTGTCCTCAAAACCCCTTCACCTTGCATGCTCACCTCCTCATAAGTTAATCTAAGCCTAGTCTACCTACGGACCTTTTGTCAAGTTCTATATCCTCTCCTTGACCCCTTTCCACCTCTAGCCTATAATAACGGGCGATGCTTAAGAAATTGGACGAAATCAAGTCCGAGGCTATCGATGAGCTGAGCAGCGTCCAAAACCTCAAGGAGCTTGGTGATTGGCGAGTTAGCTACCTGGGAAAGAAGAGCGCCCTAACCCAGATATTGCGGGGGCTGGCAGCCCTGCCTGTGGGGCAGAGGAAGGGGGCTGGCGCTTGTGCCAATGAGCTTAAAGCTGTTTTAGAAAGGTATTATAAGGAAAAGAAGGCATCTCTTAAAGAGAAAGCCTATCAAGAGATGGAGGCGGCGGTAAAGTTCGAAAAAATCGATGTCACCCTCAGCGGTCGCCCCATCCCTTTGGGTCGCCTCCACCCCACCACCCAGATGGTTCGGGAGATCTGCGATATCTTCGTCTCCCTGGGGTTTCAGGTGGTAGAGGGGCCTGAGGTGGAGTGGGACTATTATAACTTTGAGGCGCTAAATATCCCCCCCGATCACCCCGCCCGCGATATGTGGGCCACCTTCTGGATCGATTTCCAGACGGAGACTGGGGAACGCCCCATGCTCCTGCGCACCCACACCTCGCCGATGCAGATCAGGGTCATGGAGCGAACCAGGCCCCCGGTGAGGGTGGTGGTGCCGGGAAAGGTCTATCGCTACGAGGCAACGGACGCTACCCATGAATCCATGTTCTACCAGATCGAGGGGCTCGCCGTCGATGAGAACATCACCCTCGCCGATCTCAAGGGGACCCTTTATGAGTTCGCCAGGCGCCTCTTCGGTGCCGAGAGGAGGGTTAGATTTCGCTGCGACTACTTCCCCTTTGTCGAGCCGGGCGTAGAGATGGCCATCGACTGCTTCGCCTGCAGCGGCTCCGGCTGCCGCCTCTGTGGCAACAGCGGCTGGATTGAAATCCTCGGTGCGGGGATGGTGCACCCCGATGTCCTAAGGCGAGTGAACTATGACCCCGATGTCTACACCGGCTTTGCCTTTGGCCTGGGGCTGGAGAGGATGTCTATGCTTCGCTACGGAATTGAGGACATCCGCCTCTTTTATTCCAACGACCTCAGATTCCTGAGGCAATTTTGAGAATGAGTTATGAAAGCCTCCCTTAACTGGCTTCGAGATTATGTCGATATCACACTGCCCCCTGAGGAGCTGGCGCAGAAGCTGACCATGTCCGGGAACGAGGTCGCAGGGATAGATGCCATCGGTGGCTGGGAGAACGTTGTGGTGGGGCAGGTGGTCGCCATCGAGCCCCATCCCAATGCGGAACGCCTTCAGCTTGCCACCGTGGACCTGGGAGCGGAGCGCCTCGTCTCCGTTTGCGGCGCCCCTAACCTGGACCTTGGGCAAAAGGTCGCCTTCGCCAGAATCGGCGCCCGTCTCATCGACCCCCAGAGCGGCGAACTGGTGAAGCTTAAGAGAGCTAAAATTCGAGGCATCGCCTCCGAAGGCATGATCTGCTCCGAAAGGGAGCTGGGAACCTCCGACCGCCATGAAGAGATCATGGTCCTGCCCCATGATGCCCCCTTGGGCGTCCCCCTCGATGAATACCTCGGCGATACCATCCTCGACCTGGATATAACGCCCAATCGCCCCGACTGCCTATCCATCATCGGCATCGCCTGGGAGGTCGCCGCCCTCACTGAGCAAAGGGTTCGCCTTCCAGAACTCGGCTACGACGAGCTTGGAGAGCCTATAGAGCGAAAAGCCTCAGTGGAGATCGCCGATGCCGATCTCTGCCCCAGATACTGCGCCAGCCTGATCACCGACGTCAAGGTGGCACCATCCCCTCCCTGGATGGAGCAGCGGCTGCTTGCCTGTGGCATGCGCCCCATCAACAACATCGTCGATGCCACCAACTACGTCATGCTGGAGTACGGGCAACCCCTTCATGCCTTCGACTACCAAAAGCTGGCCCAGAATAGGATAATCGTGCGCCGGGCTCGAGATGGAGAGATGCTCATCACCCTCGATGGGGTGGAGCGGGCCCTCACCAGCGAAAGGCTGGTTATCGCCGATGGGCAAGCTCCGGTGGCTATCGCCGGGGTCATGGGCGGCGGGGAGAGCGAGGTCACCGAGGAGACCACCGCAGTTTTGATCGAGTCGGCGAACTTCAACCCGGTGAGCCTGAGGCGCACCTCGATGGCTTTGCGCCTAAGAAGCGAGGCTTCGCTTCGCTTCGAGAAGGGGATCGGCGCTGAGCTTCCTATGCCTGCGCTCCGGCGCGCCACCCAACTCATGGCTGCCCTTTCCGGGGGCAAGATAGCAAAGGGCATCATTGACATATATCCAGGAAAGGCAGAGCCGAAGCCGATCTCGCTGACCACAGGGCAGGTAAGACGCATCCTGGGCGTGGACATAGGCCTGGAGCAGATGGTTAAGGTGCTAAGCTCTTTAGGGTTTCAATGCAAAGAGGTAAGCCCTCAGGAGCTCTCCGTCCTCGTCCCCTACTGGCGCACCGACGTTCGGCTCTCAGACGACCTCGTGGAAGAGATTGCGCGCATCATCGGCTACGATGAGCTTCCCACCACCCTGCCCAGCGGATCGCTGCCAAGATACGAGCCCGCCCCGATGCGGGCTCTGAGGGAAAGGGCGAGCGAAATCCTTGCCGGCTGCGGCATGCAGGAGGTGATAACCTATTCCTTGACCAGCCTGGAATTGATGCGCAAGGTAGTTCCCCAGCTCGCCCCGCTACGAGTTGCCAACCCCATTACCCTGGCACAGGAATACCTGCGCACCACCTTGCGTCCCGGGTTGCTACAGGCCCTCTCCTCAAATGAGAAGCACGAGGAGGATAGCATCAGGCTGTTTGAGGTGGGCAAGGTATATTTGCCCAGGGAGGGGGACCTCCCCGAGGAGCGCCACATGCTGGCGGGGGTGCTCAGCGGTCCCCGCCTCGACCGGAGCTGGCATGGTGAGGGTGAGGCGCTGGATTTCTTCGACGCCAAGGGGGTTTTGGAGACCCTTTTTGAGCGCCTCGGGGTAGCGGTCGCCTTCGAGCCTACGGAGGATGGGACCCTCAGTCCCACAAGCAGGGCAAAGGTTGTGCTTCAGGGCGAGGCGGTGGGGGTTTTAGGGGAACTTCATCCCAGGGTGGCGGAGGACTTCGACATCTCCCCTCGCTCCGTTTACCTCTTCGAGATCGACCTGGAGAGGCTGCTCCCTGCCACCCTGAAGCCCCGGAGATACGAGCCTATACCAAGATTCCCGCCTACGCTTCGGGATATTGCGCTGGTTGTGGATGGGGCCTTACCTTCGAAAAGGGTGCAGGATATCATCGAGGGCTCCCCCCTGGTGGCCAGGGTCACCCTCTTCGATGTCTATATCGGGGAGCAAGTGCCCCAGGGGAAAAAGTCCCTGGCCTTCAGGATCCATTATCAGTCGCCAGCCCGCACCCTCACCGATGAAGAGGTGAATAGGGAGCAGGAAGGGATACTGGAAAGGCTCCACCGGGAACTGGGAGCCACCCTGAGGCAATGACCCCCGAAAATCAGTCTCCGTATAGATGTTGGCACCGATCTCCTGCATTTGACCTGCCAAAGGTGAATTCCAGCCAAGTCTACTCTCCCTAACTCTTAGCTTGTCAAGGAAGTTTCCTTTGCGCCCGGAAGGTGATAAAATAGGATAGTGACAACCATCGTTCTCGCCGGTGGAAAGAGCCTCAGGTTGGGGCGGGACAAGGCTCTGGAGGAAATCGGTGGCCAGACCATTGTTGAGCGGGTCATTGCTCGGCTTTCCCCGCTGGGCACAGAGATTATCCTGGTAACTGCTGAGAGTAACATGTCCCTTCTCCCAGACCTGGGGCTGAAGACGGTGGTCGATGTTTATCCCGGTAGAGGGGCATTGGGGGGCATCTATTCCGGGCTTAAGGCATCGCCCTCTTTTCATAGCCTGGTGGTCGCCTGTGACATGCCCTTTTTGAACATCACCCTCCTGCGCCACCTTATTGAGCTCTGCCCCGCCTTCGATATCGTTATTCCCAAGGTGGAGGAGAAGATGGAGCCACTGCATGCAGTCTATTCCAAGAATTGCCTCGCCCCCATCGAGGCGATGCTCAAGCTCGATAGGCTCAAGATAATCGATTTCCTTAATGCGGTAAAGGTGAGGTATGTTGAGGATGCTGAGGTCGAAAAATTCGACCCGGAGCGCCTGAGCTTTTTCAATATCAATTCCGAAGCCGATCTGGAGCGGGCGAGGTCGCTCCTGGAGAGGGAGGAGAGCGGCATGAGGTATGCGTTGATGGGGTACGGGGAGATCCGGCGCGAGTTAGGAGAACCGTGATGATCACTGTGGAACAGGCTCTGGAGAAGGTTCTTAGCTATGTCCAGGTGCTGGATAGGGAGGAGAAGCCCATCCTGGAGTGCCTGGGGCAGGTCCTCGATGAGGACGTCTATTCCCCGATAAACGTTCCCCCGCTGGACAACGCCGCCATGGATGGCTATGCCCTGCGGGCGGAGAGCACCCTGGGCGCCACCGAGTCGTCGCCTGCCTTCCTCGACGTTATCGGCGAGGTTAGCGCCGGCACTATATCGGAGCAGGAGGT
>JBHIBU010000043.1:0-9050 GCA_046759245.1 Dehalococcoidia bacterium
TATAAAGATAAACAAGTGGCTCGAAAATTTTCTCGATGACAAAAATATCTAGTAACAGGGTTACGCCGAGAAAGGCAACCAGCAGGATGAGGATCAGCCTCCTAATGCCGCCCACCTTTCGCGCTATGTTGTTGACACCTTTCCACTTGTCAGTCATATCTTATCCTCGGGTCAAGGTAGGTGTAGGTGACATCGGTGATGAGGTTAATCATCAAAACTAAAAAGGCTGAGATAAGGGTTACCGCAACTACTACAGCATAATCATCAGCAAAGATGGCATTGAAGGATATTCGTCCTAAGCCCGGAATGCCAAAGACGATCTCAGTGAGGTAGGCACCTCCGAAAACGATGCTACCCAAATCAAACATTATAATGGTAATTAGAGGAAGGATGGCGTTTCTGAGGGCATGCTTGCCGATAACTGTCCTCTCTGGCAATCCTTTGGCCCGTGCCGTCCTCACAAATTCCTTTCTCAGATTATCCAACATAGCCGACCTGGTATATCTGGTATAGCCTGCCAGCATCCCCGTACCGAGGGTAATTACAGGCAAGATTAGCTGCTTGAGATTGGCTAAGGAAAAGATCGGTAGGCCGGTATCATAATAGGTCTTAAACAGCCCCAACTGCACCGAAAAGAGTAGAATGAGCATCACACCCAGCCAGAAATTGGGGATGGATATACCAATGAAGGAGAAAAAGGTAGCTATGTAATCGGTCTTGCTGTATTGCCTGACGGCAGAGTAAATGCCAATCAGGATACCGAGCAAAGCGGCAAAGAGGCTGCTCAACAATATCAGTTGAAAGGAGTAAATCCAATGGGCTTTAAGTAGCTCCATTACTGGCATCGAGGTGCTGAAAGACCATCCCCAATCCCCGCGCGCTAGATTGCCCACATAATCTATGTATTGCTCATATATTGGCTGATCCAGACCATATCTAGCCTCTATGGCAGCAACCACCTGCGCCGCATCTTGCCCCTGGGCTGACAGATTAGCCAGATATTTATCTGCTGGTGAGGTAGGTCCCACCCTGACCAGAATAAAGGTGATGGTCAATATTCCCCAGGCAATAATTATTGCCCAGAGCAGCCTTTTGATAATGTAATCTCTGAGCCAGGTTTTTCTCATTATTCTGCTCAAAAACGGTCTCGACAAGGTTGGTGGGAAAAGGTTACTGGAAATACCACAGGTGATAGTTATACCCCATATTTATGCCCGGCTCTATCCCTTTGACATTCTCCTGGAAACCAGTATTTGCCAGCTGAAAAGCCAAAAAGTTCACTGGTTGCTCCTCAGAGATGAGACGGGATAGCTCAGCATATAATTGTTTCCTCACCTCTTCGTCAAGCGCTTCCTCTGATTTCACCCTTTTGAACAACTCATCAACCTGGCTATCGAAATAGCCCCAAAAGTTTAAGCCTCCCTCAGTAGTGAAGAAGACATCCTGCCCCGAAGGCGATAGGGGATGGGTGTTGAACCCTATTACCAACAGGTCCCAAGACTCTTCGCTTACTGCCCCAAGGCCATTATTGTATCTGGGTTCTTGGTCTGTGCCTGGAACCTTATTCATAAGGTATTTCCTCAGCTCGGTTGCCCAGGGAACAAACTTGAGCTCCACCTCGATGCCAATAGCCGACAATTCCTGCTTTATTAGGTGACCCACATTTTCACGCACATCGTTACCCGAATTCGTTATTAGAGTCAGCTTTAAGGGGTTACCCTCTTCATCTCTAACTTCTATATTGCCATCAGCCTTCTCCGTAGCATAACCCGTATCAAGCAGCAATTCCTCGGCCTGCTCTTTATCCAGTAGAGGCTCAACCCCGTATTTGGCGATACCTTCATCTACATACCAGGGTGAAGGTTTAGGTATAAAGTTGAAGGCAGGCTCGCCAAAGCCATAAAGCACATGTTCTATCATTAATTCCTTGCTTATTGCCAGAGACAGGGCTTGCCTCACCTCTTTCTGCTTAAGCCCTTCCCAGCCATTATCCCTAAGGTTATAGGCCAGCAGTAAATAGCCGGTGGTAGGCACAGTATAGACGTTGATCCATTCCATCTCTGTGAACCTGGCTACTTGAGAAGGGTCAATGCCGGTATAACTAATATCCTTGGCTTCTAGGGCAGCATGCACTGTAGCCGAAGTGCCAAAAATCTTGACCACATATTCCTCAAAATAGGGAGCCCCAACATCCTTGCCCAGGTAGTATTCAGGGTTACGCTCAACGACGAACTTGTCATTTCTTACCCATTCCACAAACCTATATGGTCCCAAGTTCCCAGTATAAGTCAAATTATTGAATTCTGGAGCCTGGGTAAAGGCTTCAACGTCTCCCTCATATTCAACGGCAATGTATTGGGGATAGGGAGTCATAGTGCGTACCGTGTATATGAATTCCGGGTTAACCGTCTGGCGAGTTATGGTAAAAGTGGTCCCATCGACCACTTCGGGGGTGACAAACACCATTTGGCCCTCTACCTCTTCTTGCCAATCGCCTTTATACGGATAGTTAAGCCAGTCAGAGAACATTAGATCCCTTAAGGTGTATACATAATCTTCAGCAGTGACCTTAGACCCGTCACTCCACCTCAAGTCATCTCTAATGGTAACGGTATAAACCAGACCATCTTCCGATACCTCGACATCTTTAGCTGCGGTTCGCAACTGAACACGCCACTGATTATCATAGGTAACAAGGGAGTCTAGAGTGTGCCCCGCATAGCTTAGGGAGGCACTATCGGCTGCCAGAATCCAGTTGAGCGTTTCGGCATCTCCCGCCGATGTTCCCGATATATAAACTCCCTTAGCCTCTGGGGCAACCTGGCAAGAGGTAGCGCCTACCATTACAATAATTGATAACAACACCAAGATTTTTAATTTCCCCATCGGTCGCCTCCTTTACTTCTCCTCTAATTTGCAGCACCATGTTTCGTTTCTTGTCGTATTATACAAAATTGATGGGAGAGGCGCTATTGTAAAGACTCTGTTTTAACTGGATTGTGTAATCGGCGTAGGCACGCACTCACATTGTTTCACTCCTTTGGTTTTTAGCATTGATGCTCCCTTTGGCTTGCTCACCCCCCTTACTTTCAGTGATATCTCCTTTGCCCCCTGCCCAAGGAGATGAAAGCGGCCTGGTGAGAACCTTTTAGGTCGCAAAACCTGACCAATTCGGCCATGGAATCGGAACCTTCTGCAGCTTTTATTAAGCGAGAGACCAAAGTTATGATGATAAGGAAACTTTGACCTGCCTCGAGCCTTGGGAGATGCTTTCCGTTAGTCCAATTGGAAAGCACTCTTGTTTAGCGGGTAGTGGAATGAAGGCGGTGATGTGTTCCCCCAGAAAACGCTAAACCGTGGACAAGCGGAAGGCTGAGTGTAATACGAATCTCTGGTGAAAAATAATATGCATCTATTTGGCACCGGCGGCATAAGAGGGATAATTCATAAGGACATCACTCCAGAGCTATTTGCTGAGATAGCCAAGGCTGTGGCCAGCACTCTGTCGCTGGGCTCGAGAGTGTGTATAGCCACTGATACCAGGGTGAGTAGAGACATCCTCAAGGATGCCATCATCTCTGGGCTGTTACCCTGCGGAATAAGTGTAACTGATCTCGGCATTTTGCCCACTCCCGCCCTGGCGCTGCTGACCAGAGAGCTGGGCTTTGATACCGGCGTAATGGTTACCGCCTCTCACAACCCCCCTGAGTTTAACGGCATTAAACTGTTCAGACGAGATTCCTTCGGATACTCCAGGGAGGAAGAGGAGGAAATAGAGAGGGCATTTCTTAGGAAGGGGTTTAGGACAGCAGGTTGGGAGGACAGCGGAGTCTTAGATTCAGGGGATCAAGCTTGGGAAAGCTACTTCCGTAGGATTGCGGGCAGTTTGCCTCCTCAAAATGCCAATCACCATCTGAAACTGCTCATCGACCCAGGCAATGGCGCTGGCTCAGGGTTAATCCCCGACCTTTTCCAAGGCTTGGGATTTGATGTCACGGCTATTAACGATGAGCCAGATGGCTTATTTCCAGGCAGGGGTTCAGAACCCAGGGAAGATACATTAAAGGACACTGTGGAGTTCTTGAAGAGAAAGAACGCAGACCTGGCTATCTGTTTCGATGGTGATGCCGACCGCGTAGTCTTTTGCGACAGGGAGGGCTTCCTGGGCTACAACGAAATGATCGCCGTCATCTCCAGGCTGGTGATCAAAGACAGCTCCACTAAAAAGGTTGCCACCACGGTGGAGACGGGAAGATTGCTGGACATGGCATTGGCAGACCTGGGTGCAGACGTAGTTCGGGGCCAGGTTGGCGATGTGAACCTTGCCTACCTTGTGGATGAGCTCCACGCTCCCATCGGGGTGGAGCAGGTCGGTGTCTATATAATGCCCGAGATCGGCCACTACCCGGATAGCATCTTTGCCACCTTGCTTCTGCTTGCTCAAATAAGTGAGGTAAAGGAGATAAGGTCCTTTTTCCAAAGCATGCCCAGGCTCTTCTTTCAAAAGACTAAGATACCGTGCCCTGACGAATCGAAGCATAGGGTTATGGAAAAGATAGCATCCCAGGGGCACACCTTCAGCGCTGGGCATATCAACACCACTGATGGCCTAAGATTCGAGTTCGAGGATTCTTGGATGTTGATCCGGGCCAGTGGCACAGAGCCAGCGATTAGAGTGATCGCCGAATCGAAATCGAGTGAGAAGACGAACCAATTACTGAGCCGGGGAAGTCAACTGGCGGAGGAAACGGTCAAAAGGCTGGGGATGATAGCTTGAAGGTTATTTTCTTGTGCGGTGGTATCGGAAAGAGGATGTTCCCTATCACTGAGGACAAGTTCCTGCTCGAGTTCCTGGGGAAAACCCTGCTCGAACACCAGATCGAGCGGGCAAAGGAGGCGGGACTGAGCGACTTCGTTATCATCGCAAACCCGCAGAATATCAACAAAGTAGAGGAGGTTGTGAACAGCCTTCCCGGCATCAGGGCTGAGCTGGCCCTCCAGACTCAGCCCGTGGGAATCGCTGATGCCCTCAGGAGCGCTGAGCGCTTTCTGGACGGCGAGATCATCGTGGTCAACAGCAACGACGTCTTCGAAGGCTCAGCCTATAGCAAGCTTATCGAGGCGGGCAGGGATAACTCGGCCGTTTCTTGCCTGCTTGGCTATGAAGTGAAGGATTACTTCCCTGGTGGCTACCTTGTGGTGGACGAGAAGAACGAGCTGAAGCTCATGGTGGAGAAGCCGAGGAGGGGCGGGGAGCCGAGTAACCTAGTAAACATCTTGGTCCATCTTCACACTGACCTCAAGAGGCTTCTGAAATACGCTGAAACCATCGAGAGCACCAAAGATGACCTCTACGAGCGCGCCATCGATGGCATGGTCAAAGGCGGGTGCAAGATCAAAGTTGTGCCCTATGTCGGCTTCTGGACGCCGATAAAATACCCCTGGCACATCCTCGATGCGGTGAGGCAGTTTCTGGACGGGAGCGAACGGTACGTCTCACCCTCAGCCTACGTCTCTGGCGAGGCCAGACTCGAGGGCAAGGTCATCATAGGTGACAACGTAAGGATTTGTGGGAACGCGGTCATACGGGGGCCGGCATACATCGGGCCAAACTCGGTGATCGGCAATAACAGCCTGGTTCGGGACTACACCCACATCGGGGCAGATTGCGTGGTGGGATACTCAACCGAAGTCAAGGGCTCCTACATTGGGGATGGGTGCTGGTTTCATATGAACTACATCGGTGATTCCGTAATAGCTGATGGGTGCGCCTTTGGCGCCGGCACAGTGCTTGCCAACTTCCGCTTTGACGAGGCCACCATCAAGGTCAGGGTTCAGGGTGAGGTCATCGACAGCGGGCGGGACAAGCTTGGCGCCATAATCGGCAGCAACTCTAGGACTGGGATCAACGCCAGCATAATGCCCGGTGTTAGAATCGGCCCCAATTCTATCGTCAGCTCACACGTGTGCTTGGCCAACGATCTGGAACCAGACAAGTGTGCGCTAGCCGAGGCGAGGTGTACCATCATCGCAAATAGGCCCAGGCTGGAGGATCAACTGAAGCTAAACGCTAGAAGGAGACTCGAAAGATTGCAATGTGTGGAATAGTCGGTTTCATCGGTAATGGAGAGGCCGCGCCCACTGTGCTCAGGGCGCTCAGGAAGCTGGAATATCGGGGTTATGATTCTGCCGGCATGGCTACCATCAGCAATGGCAAGATCACCTTTGGCAAGGACACGGGCAAGCTCGCTGAGGTGGAGCAGAGACACCGCCTCGAAAGGCTTTCAGGAGGGGTTGGGATCGGACATGTCCGCTGGGCAACTCACGGCGTTGTTAGTGCCATAAATGCCCACCCTCACTTTGACTGCAAAGCGGAGATCGCCGTCGTCCACAACGGAATTATAGAGAACCACGAGCAACTCCGGCGCCGGCTGGAGCGCAAGTACAAGTTTGTCTCGGAGACCGATACCGAGGTACTTCCCCATCTTATCCGAGAGTTCATGGAGATGGGTGCTTCCCTGGAGCAGGCTATGTGTCAGACTGTCAAGGAGCTCAGGGGCTCCTATGCTATCCTTGCCATCTCGGCAAGGGAATCGCAAAAGATAGTGGCTGCCCGCAAGGATAGCCCTCTGGTGGTCGGAATCGGGGCCGGAGGGAACTTCATTGCCAGCGATGCTCTTTCTTTCCTTGAGGATACCAATAGGGTTGTCTTTGTTGAAGATGGCGAGATCGTGTCCCTGACCAGGCAGGGAGTCACCCTCCTCGATAGCGAGGGTAGAGAGATACAGAGAGAGCCGCAGGAGGTCAACTGGAAATGGGATGAGGCCACGAAGCAGGGCCACGATTTCTTCATGCTGAAAGAGATAATGGAGCAGCCGCAGGCGGTGCGCCGCGCCCTGATGCAGGAGAGGCACCTGATAATGGGAATGGCGATGGACATTCTGAGGGCGAGAGACGTGGTGCTGACCGCCTGCGGCACCTCAAGACATGCTGCCCTCATCGGCAGGTATCTCTTCTCTAGGCTTGGCGGGAAGTTCAGCGATGTGATCATGGGCTCTGAATTCCACCACTTCTCCGATGCCATCGACAGGAATACCCTGGTGATAGCCGTCTCGCAGAGTGGCGAGACGGCTGACGTCTTGGAAGGGGTCAAAAGAGCCAAGGAGAATGGAGCTACCATCTTCTCTCTGGTCAACGTGGTAGGCTCCTCCTTGGCCAGGATGAGTGACAAAGTAATCTATCTCAATTGTGGACCCGAGATAGGCGTCGCCGCCACTAAGTCTTTCGTAAGTCAACTGTCCCTATTCTACCTCCTCGCCTATTCTATGACCAATAAGCTCAGGGAAGGCGTGCGGGCAATAAGGGCTGTCTCGCCCCTGCTTGAGACGAATTTCCATCATAACGCAGAAAAGCTGACACAGCTGGCTCAGAAGCTCAATAAAGAGGACCACGTTTATTTCATAGCTCGGGGAATCAACTACGCTATAGCTACCGAAGCAGCATTGAAACTTAAGGAGATCGCCTATGTGCATGCCGAGGGCATGCCCGCCGGGGAGCTAAAGCACGGCACCTTGGCTTTGATCGAAAAGGGAACTCCAGCAATAGCGATATGCCCTGCGGACTATACTCGCGATGAGACCCTGTCCAATGTCGCCGAGGCCAAGGTGCGGGGGGCGTTTGTCATCGGCGTTTCCGATCGACAAGAGGAACTCTTTGATGAGTGGATCAAGATTCCGCCAGTTGCGGAGATTTTCTATCCTTTGGTCAGCATCGTGCCCCTTCAGCTTCTAGCTTATCATTCGGCTGTGGCACGAGGCCTAGACCCGGACAAGCCACGCAACCTAGCAAAGTCGGTGACTGTCAAATGAGCTAACCGAGAGCTGACACATATGGAGTCACGCTGGGTTCAACCTTCATGAATTTCGAGGCAGAAGGGATAATGTTAAGAGAAAACTGCCGCAGAATACCGAGAGGCTGCGAACCTGGTGTGCCAACAACTTCTGACCTCGCATCTCAATTGCTGAGCGTAATCATTCCAGCGAGGGATGAGGTAAACTCCATCGGCAGTCTCATCCTCAAGATCGGAGACAGCCTCTCCGGATATCCTCACCAGATAATAGTGGTTGACGACGGGTCAGGGGATGGAACCAGAGAGATGGCCCAGAGCAATGGCGCAATAGTAATCTCTCACGACAAGAACCTGGGCAAAGGGGCAGCTATGAAGACAGGTGTGCAGAATGCCTCCGGGGGTGTAATTATCTTCTTCGACGGCGACGGAGCCCATGACGCGCAGGATATACTGAGGGTGATCGCCCCGATCTTGGAAAGAAAAGCCGACTTCATCATCGGCTCGAGGGCTCTCCCAGAGTCAAAAGTCATTACGTCCCCCCTTACTAGGAGGCTCAGCAATAACTTGGCCTCCTTTGCTATTTCAGTTATCATCTCGTTTCTCTTACCCTTGGCAACCCTGTTTAGATGCCCTGTGAAATACACAAGAATTACCGACTGCACCAGTGGCTTCAGGGCGATAAGCAGGGAAAGCTGGCGGAAGCTTATCCTTGTTTCTCAAGGGTTTGAGATAGAGACTGAAATGATCTATGAAGCTGCAAAGAATAAGCTCGCTATCTCTGAGGTTCCAATAAGCTGCAACTGGAATAGCCATCTTTCCCGCCTTGCTATTTTTCGGGACGGCTTTGGGACACTGAAATTATTGGCAGGAAAACTCATAGATGAAGTCAGAAAGTAGTAAAGGTTATCAGGTTATTACACCGAGGGAGTCTAGGCATAAGAAGATAGTCTGCCTGACGCTAGATGTCGAGCAGGATTACGGTGATTTACTGGATAAACCAACCCATGAAGGGCTTGAGCATATTGCAGAATTTGTAAGCTTTCTTAGCGAGAGGAATATTCCTTTGACTTGCTTTGTTCAGGGCTCTCTTCTGGAGACACACCCTGATAAGATAAAGCAGTTAGCTGCATTAGACGTTGAGTTTCAATTACATTCTTACTCCCACCCCGGTCCACGGGAAAGCAATGCTAAGTTCGAAATC
>JBHIBU010000044.1:0-8947 GCA_046759245.1 Dehalococcoidia bacterium
ACAGATTGCGCTCCCGTTTCGGATGGGGGCTCATCGCTGATATTCAACCCCCTGATCTTGAGACCCGCCTTGCCATCCTTCAAGCGAAGGCAGAGGAAAAGAGGGTATCAATACCTCAAGAGGTTATCGACCTTATCGCTCGCAGGGCGCGGAGTAGCATCCGTGAGTTAGAGGGGTCGCTGAATCGGGTCATTGCTTGCGCCAGGCTCACCAAGGCGTCGCTCACCGTAGAGCTTGCCACCCAAGCCCTCACAGAGTTCCCCAATCCTGGGCCCCGCCGTAACCTGACCCCGAGAGCGATCATCACCACCGTGGCCGAGTACTTCGACGTCGAGCCGGAGGCTCTCCAAGGAAAGAGGCGTCATAAGCAAACTACCTTGGCCCGCCACATCGCTGTGTACCTCATCAGGGAGGAGATAGGGCGTCCCTTCACTGAGATCGGTCGCGAGCTTGGGGGCAGAGACCACTCAGCCATTCTGCGCGGCTATGAGAAAATCGCCTCGGAGATCAATACCAGCTCGCGCCTGCGCGGCGATATCCTCGAGATCAGGGAGATGCTTTACTCCAAAAGCGACGCTCACCAGACATTGTGCACCCTCGCCGAAAAGCATTGAACATAAAAGGGTGCGCAAGTGGCTCGATTCTGTGCAGAAACGCCCCGATTTGTGCATAAAGGCGCCTTTCTTATGTCAAAGCCCTTTGTTCGATTTCTTAAAACCTGTTTTCACTTTTAATTCGCCTGAACTGCACGTTTCCTTCACTGCCTGTGCACAGCGCGCCCCATACTAACTTTCCCCTCCCCTACGCATGATCTCAAGTTAGGCACTTGCTCAGTCTATTGTTATTATTGATATTTTCACAGAAAGCTTAGAAATAGTTATATATATCCTTTATAATAAGGATACTGATGAGACATGATAGATAAAGCGCAGGTCTATGTTAAAGCAGGCGATGGCGGCAACGGGGTGGTAAGCTTTCGTCGGGAGAAGTTTGTTCCCTTGGGGGGTGCTGACGGGGGCGATGGGGGCAAGGGGGGTAGCGTTGTCATTGTGGCTGATGGCAGTGTGAGCACGCTGCGCTGGTTCACGAGGAGAAGGCACTTCAAGGCGCAGCGGGGAGCAAATGGTGCTGGGAAGAGGATGCATGGTAGAAACGGCGAGGATCTGTTTATAAGGGTTCCCCTAGGCACAGTGGTTTCCTCCATGGATAGTGCTGGGCAAAAGCTTTTTCTTGCCGATCTAGCAGAGGAGGGGCAACGGGTGATGGTAGCCCAAGGGGGGCGCGGAGGGTTTGGAAATGCCCACTTCACTGCCTCTACCAATCAGGCGCCACGCATTGCACAGCGGGGGGAGGTAGGGGAGGAGGTTTCTCTAGTTCTCGATCTAAAGCTTATCGCCGATGTGGGCATAATAGGCTATCCCAGCGTGGGCAAGTCCACCCTGCTTGCCTCAGCATCGGCGGCAAGGCCAAAGATAGCCGACTACCCCTTCACCACCCAGGAGCCCATCCTGGGGGTGGTCGATGTCGGGAACCGCTCCTTCGTTCTCGCCGAGATCCCGGGACTCATCGAGGGGGCTCATCGTGGTCTGGGATTGGGGCACGAATTCTTGCGCCATGCCGAGCGCACCAAGGTGCTCATCCTTCTGCTCGATGGCACCTCGAACAGTCCGCTTGGCGATATGAAAAATGTAAATCAGGAGCTCGCCCTTTTCGATCCTATATTGTGGCAAAAGGCCCAGCTCATGGCGCTAAATAAGATCGATCTCCCTGAGGTAGAATCTCGCCTTCCTGCCCTGAAGAGGGAGCTTGGCTCCGTTGAGGCACCCCTCTTTTTTATCTCGGCGGCAACAGGGCGGGGCGTTCCCCAGGTGATGGCCAGGGCTTTGCAGATGCTGGATAGCCTTCAAGCTCAAGCGCCAAGGGAGGAGGCGCTGGCGGTATTTCGTCCCCAGCCTAAAGATGAGAGGGTCACGGTGACAAAGGAGGGCGATATCTTTGTGGTCTCCGCGCCAAGGGTGGAGAGGCTCGTAGTTAGAATGGACCTTCAGAACCCGGAGGCGCGCTCCTATGTTAGGAGGCAGTTCACCAGGATGGGGGTCAGTGCTGCCCTGAAAAGGGCGGGGGCGAAACCCGGGGATGTGGTTCGCTGTGGCAGAGTAGAACTGGAGTGGGAATAGCATGGATATCGGCGTATTTGGGGGAACCTTCGACCCCCTTCACATTGGGCACCTTATCATAGCTGAGGAGGCCAGGCTCAGCTTGGGTCTTTCCCAGGTGATCTTCGTTCCCGCGGGCGAGCCCTGGCTCAAAGAGCATCGGATTATCTCCCCTGGGGAGCAGCGGCTGGAGATGATCCAGCTCGCTATCGCCTCAAACCCCTTTTTTCGAGCTTCCACAGTAGATTTGGAGCGTCCCGGCCCTTCCTACACAGTGGATACCCTCGCCGATTTGAGGCGCGAGCTGGGGGAGGAGGCGAATTCTTACTTGATCCTTGGCCTGGATGCCCTGGCGGAGTTTTCGACCTGGAGGGAGCCGGACAGGATTTTAGAGATGTGCCACTTAGTGGCGGCGAGGCGCCCTGAAGTGAGGGATTTGGAGTTGGAGTCCCTGGAGGGGAGTATCCCCGGCATCTCCCGTCGTGTGCTCATTCTCGATAACTCCCTGATCGACATCAGCTCCTCCGACATCAGGAACCGCGTGGCTGAAGGCCTCCCCATCCGCTATCTTGTCCCCGAAGCGGTGGAGCGGTACATCAGGGAACAGGGGCTGTACCTCTAAGTTGGCGACACATCCGCAAAACGGGAAATTGGTGTGAAAAACCCTTGACATTTTGAAGCGAAGTCGGTATAATTTGGAAAAATAATACAACAACGGTGTTGTTTTATTACTATGAGCTACTTAAATATGAGACATATGCGTATCATAACCGGGGCCACGGCCCGCCAATTGGATTATTGGGAATCCAAGGGTCTTTTGGCGCCATCTGGAATAGGCAAGGGGGAGAGGGGTTGGAGAGGCTACACTATAGATGACGCTATTCTTGCCCGAACAATTAGAGCGCTACGGGAAGATGGGGTTAGCCTGCCAAAAATCGAAGAGGTTTTAAAGGTTCTGTCGAAGAAGATTCGCAGGGCGGAGAAACCTAGCGAGCTTTTGCGAACATTGAAGTTAGTGGCTTATGGTGGGGAGGTCTACGTGAAGACAAGCACACGAGCAGCATATAGGGCAGTTGATGGCCAGTCCACATTCTTGTTCGTTAACATAGAGCAGATAGGCCTAGAGGTTGCAAGGAAAAGCAGGCAGCTAAGTATTATAGATTCGTAGCTGGTAGTGACTTGGATTGCGCGTGCCAATTAGAAGTGGTATATTTCGCTGGCACGGAGAAGGAAGGAGGATAGAGATGGAGGACAAAAGCCCTAAGACGTTCACCCCTAGCGATGTAATCGCAGCCTTGTTTGTTTACTTACCCAAGGAGGGATTCAGTAATGATCCTGCGAAGATACATAGCACAATAGCGCAGCTTCAAAAAGAAGCAGAATATAAGTATTTATTAGAGGATTTTGAATTTTTAAATTATGACCCCTACCCATATTCACCATTGCTGGGGCGCATTCTTAACCGGCTTCAGGAGTCGAGGCTTCTGGCCTCACTCAATCCTGATTATGATATGTATGTAGTAAGTGATGAATCAAGAAAGGCTATTGAGGAAGGTATTCTTAATAGAAAGTTAGGTGATCAAAAAGAGAGATTGAGCCAAATAGCTTTAAAGTTGTCGGCGGCTCTATTATGATTGTCTATGACTGTACAATCGCTGCCTGCTGATATAGAAGAATTTGTTAAGGCATGTTTAAAGCAATATACTGCAAGAAAAGTTGCCACAAGAAAAGTTATCCATGATCCTATTTTAGGTACGAATTCATTTGAGCCCCATGAAGTTTGTTTAATTGATTTACCATTTTGCCAGCGCCTTCGTAGGGTAAGTCAGACCGATGTTGCCTCATTGGTTTTCCCCTCCGCAAACCAGAATCGTTTTGAACACACCCTAGGTGTCACGACAATTGCTGGCAGGATTATCGAAAGTTTACGGAAAAGCGCCAGTTCGATAGTCACTCAGGAGGCTGGAATACAAGTACGGTCTGCTGCTATCTTTCACGATATAGGACAAGGCCCCTTTTCTCATCTGTCAGATGGAATAATGGCTCAATTCCCCGAAGTCATCCAATATGGACGAGATAACCCTGGTATGTTTAGTGAACAGAAGCCTCATGAAATGTTATCCTACTTAATAGTTAAGAGTCCTTCGTTTCAAAGTTACTTAAAAGATGAAATGATAGGTAAACATGGTTGCCCAGAAATCGATATTGATAAAATCGCTGAAATGATTATTGCAGCTGGACGAAAGCATGAACTCTCCTTGTGGCAAGCGGATATAATAAATGGGCCATTTGACGCTGATAAGCTAGACTATCTTCAGAGGGATGCCTACTTCTCAGGGTTAAAGATAGGGATTGACCTCGATCGATTTCTTCACTCCGTATGGGTGGATTCTGAATCCAGCCCTCGACGGTTAAAAGTTATGACATCGGGGGCAGTTACCTTAGAGCAAATCTTGTTTGGCAAAGTATTACTTTACAACACCATGTATCATCATCAAAAGGTTCTTGCAGCGGAGTGCGCATTAAAAGGAATTTTTGAGATATTAGAAGATAATCCCGAATATACAATCCATGGCCGAAGGATGGATAAGGCGATAGACTTTCTATACGTTAAAGAGGAGGACATACTTTCGCTGGAGAACAAACCTGAGGAACTAAGGGATTATATACAGCGATTCTTACATAGAGACTTGCTAAAGCGTGCGCTTGTTATCTTGGCTGATACTGTGGAGTCTCCTGGGACATCGATAGGTTATAAGGATTTCAAAGACTTGGCTGATGATCCTAAGGGGCTTAAAGACCTCAGACGTAAGCTTGTAGAGGCTCTTAACAACAAATACTCCATTTATGACATATGGATAGTTCTTCCTAGGACCGCAACATTTTCTGATGAAGCTTCGAGGGCTGTAATTCAAGACCCGGGCGGCACGGAGAAGAGCTTACGCGAGCCTTTTCGTGTCGATGAGTGGCTCACTGCCTATTGGAGCAACAAGTGGACAGGTTATATATTTTGCCCCGCAGGGAAGGAAGTGCGAGAAGAGGTAGCTAAGAAAGCCGCTGAACTCCTCTATGACAAGTACGGCTTCACTCTCAAACCTGGGGCTTTTGAACAAGCAAAAATAAGGTAAGCCAGTAATACCACTAAATATCCAGATTCCGCACGCTCTTGGCGTGGGCCTGGATGAAGGCTTTGCGGGGTGGGACCTCGTCCCCCATCAGGGTGCGGAAGATGTGATCGGCTTTAACCGCATCGGCTATATTCACCCTGAGTATCGTCCTTGTCTCCGGGTTCATGGTGGTATCCCAGAGCTGCTGGGCGCTCATCTCCCCCAAGCCCTTGTAGCGCTGAATCTCCAGCTTCTTGCTCCCCTTGCCCTTCTTCACCAGCTCCTCCTTCTCCCTCTCGGAATAGACCCAGTGCTGCTCCTTGCCGCTGTTGATGCGGTAAAGGGGTGGCTGAGCGATGAAGAGATGACCGTTAGCGATCAGCTCCGCCATGTGGCGGAAGAAGAAGGTGAGGAGAAGGGTGCGAATATGGGAGCCATCGACGTCGGCATCGGTCATGATGATGATGCGATGGTAGCGCAGCCTGGAGAGCTCCATCTGGCTATCGATGCCCGCGCCCAGGGCGGTGATGATGGTGCGAATCTCCTCATGGGCCAGCATCTTATCCGGGCGGGCCTTCTCCACATTGAGGATCTTGCCCCGTAAGGGGAGGATGGCCTGGAAGCGGCGGTCGCGACCCTCCTTTGCCGAGCCGCCCGCCGATGGGCCCTCCACCAGATAGAGCTCGCATTGGGAGGGATCCTTCTCGGAGCAGTCGCTGAGCTTCCCGGGCAGGGTGGCGCTCTCAAGAGCGGTCTTTCTGATGACCAGGTCGCGAGCCTTGCGCGCCGCCTCACGGGCCCTGGCCGAGGTAAGGCACTTTTCGATGATCCTTTTCGCCTCGGGGGGATGCTCCTCAAGGTATTGGGAAAGTCCCTCCACCACTGCCGACTCGACATGGCTTTTTATCTCAGGGTTGCCCAGCTTGGCCTTGGTCTGTCCCTCAAATTGGGGCTCGGTGAGCTTGACGCTGATGATGGCAACCAGCCCCTCCCTGGTGTCATCGCCGATGAGATTGGCATCGTCCTCCTTCAAGAGCTTGAGCTTTCTGGCGCAGTCGTTGATGACGCGGGTGAGGGCGGTGCGAAAGCCGGTGAGGTGGCTTCCGCCATCCAGGGTATTGATGCAGTTGGCAAAGCTGAAGGTGGTCTCGGTGAAGCCCTCGTTGTATTGGAGGGCGGCCTCAACCTCGGTGCCGTTGACCATCTTGGAAATGTAAATGGGCTTGTGGAGCACCGCCCTATTCTTGTTCAGGTAGCGGGCAAAGCTGGCGATGCCCCCCTCAAAGTAGAAGGTGGTCTCCTGGTCCACCCTTTGATCCCTGAAGTGAAGCTCCAGCCCCTTGGTGAGATAGCACATCTCGCGAAAGCGCTGCGCCAGGGCATCAAAATCGTAGTTAAGGTTGCCAAAGATGTCCCTGTCGGCGAGGAAGGTGGTGATCGTTCCCGTATCCGAGGCCTCGCCCACCTCCTCCACCGCATTTTGGGCCACCCCCCGGCAGTATTCCTGACAATAGAGCTTGCCGTCCCGCTTTACCTCAACCTTAAGCCATGAGGAGAGGGCGTTCACTACAGAGGCGCCCACCCCATGCAAGCCACCTGAGACCTTGTAGCCACGACCGCCAAACTTGGCCCCGGCGTGGAGCATGGTCATCACCGCCTCCAGCGCCGAGGTGCTTGTTACCGGATGGACCTCGATGGGGATCCCCCTTCCATTATCGGCTACCTCCACCCGACCATCCCGATAGATGGTCACCTCCACCTTATCGCAGCAACCAGCCATCGCCTCATCGATGCAGTTATAAACGATCTCCTGCACCAGGTGGTGGAGCCCTCGCTGCCCGGTGCTGCCGATGTACATCCCGGGGCGACGGCGCACCGCCTCGAGGCCGTTCAGAACCTCGATATCCTCGGCGGTGTACTCGTTATTCCTGTTCTCTTCTAAGCTACTGATAGTGAGCCTCCGGCCAAAAAGAAAGTTTCGCCGCAGCCACAGATGAGCTGTGGCGAAACCCAAAAGATAACCCCTGAACTATTGTTCCCTGCATTTAAATATTATACCACACGTGGGCGGATATGTGAAGCGGTTAGGTATAAACAGGCGAGGAGGCTGGACTAGCAAATAATAGGGGTCATACCAGTGGTAGCGATCCTGAATAGATTGCAGGGGATGCTCCTTAAGCCTTATGGCCTCTTTCTTTCTCTGACTCCTCTAAGAGGTTTTTCAATGACACAATAAGCATACCCGGTTAGCGTCGTTGCTCGGATTCTATGAGCCCCGGAGCCTTGTTCAACACGAATTGTGCCAAATTTCCTGGCTCTGGCAGCAATCCTCTCCGCCTCCAGCGCGTCTCCACGCTCTTTATGCACTGTCATCTACTGCTATCTCTCCCGCCTCTTCTAGTTCTTGGCAAATCTCGACCACCAATTTTAAATCTAATCGGAGTTCCTCAGCAATATCGGAATAATAAAGCGTTCGCCCACTTGCGAAGAGCTGCTGTATTTCCTGTTTTGCTTGCTCTCTGGACAGCTGCCTAAGGAGGATCACCTTCTCCTGAGGTATTCTCTCCTCAAGCTCAGCGAGTTTATGATTAATTCGTTCAACCTCTTTTCGAAGGAGAATATTTTCCATTGCAAGAGTCACGAGGTCTATTGTAGGGCTCCAAGTGCTAACGGTCGCAGTAAGCGTTATATCCGGTAAGGCTTTTGCAATCTTCGTTATTTCGCTTACATACTCCTCCGGAAATCCTACCGACTCAGGAGGTACGTCGAATACTTCTTTTGTCCATACGTTAAGCAAGCGACTGCCACCAGTTGGGAGCGGAAAACCTGTAATCTTCTTAAACACGCTACTCAACGAGATACCCCCTTTAGAATCTCCTCCGCCTTTTCCTTTGTTTGAGCATATAATTCTAGCCTTTGTTTGACCTGCTCGGCGCCAGGGGCGTCAGAATGAAAATTAAAATTCATTGCCAGCGCCATTTCGCCCCTTACAGGTGCCGCCGTCATTCCTACGATGAATTCTTTGAATCTGAAAAATACTTGTTCACCAATTTCATAATCTTCTGAGAATAGTTCCTTAAGCTTAACTTCATTGGGCGAGAATAACATTTCCAACTGGCTGCTTGCCTTTGGAACACGATAGTTATAGTTGAATCCTACTGCTACATATGGAGTTTCCGGTAGACAAGATACAAATTCTGTGGCAAGTCGGGGTAAAGCCTCAACATTTTCTGGAGTAATGCTTCTCAAGGAGATTTGTAGCCTATCTTCACTGAGAACAAACGAAATTCGATCGGTTTCAATTAATGAGAAGACAGGAGTATGAACAAAGTTCCCCACTGGCTCCCTAACTATATTTTTCTCGTATAGCCATTCCTTTGAAACAATGGACGGATTATAATTCCTAGCCAGAATGACAATATTTGTTCCCTGTAATGGGACTGCATTACTCATCCGCCTTGCTCTCCTTAGTGTTCCAATTATTATATCACATTATCCCGTGCTGCTACCACATCCCACACCCATCTAAGTATACACCGCCACCACCACCGCGTCCTGGGGGTTGGTCTCATCGAAGAAGATGAGGGCGCAGTGGCGTCCCGCCACCATCTCCGATGCTGCAATGTTTCTCGCCACAGGCACCCCCTCCAGCCAAACGGAGAGGCTCCCCGCCACCTGGACGGT
>JBHIBU010000045.1:0-8837 GCA_046759245.1 Dehalococcoidia bacterium
ACCCTGATCCCCGGCGATGGCATCGGTCCCGAGGTTACTGGGGCTGCGGTAAGGGTTCTTGAGGCCACAGGGGTTGAATTCCACTGGGAGCTGGCCTTCGCTGGCGATCGGGCCCAGGATATGTATGGCACCCCTCTCCCCGATTATCTCCTCGACTCGATAAGGAGAAACAGGGTAGCCCTTAAAGGACCGATAACTACCCCTGTGGGCTCAGGCTTTCGCAGCGTGAATGTGGCGCTGAGAAAGGAACTGGACCTCTATGCTTGCCTTCGCCCCTGCAAGAGCTATCCCGGAGCTCCTTCACTTTACCCGGATGTGGACATTGTAGTGGTGCGAGAAAATAGCGAAGACCTCTATATGGGGATCGAATATCGCAGGGAGACACCCGAGGCAGCAAGGCTTATCCGCTTCATCGCTGAGGAAAGCGGGGATAGGGTCAGGGAGGATTCGAGCTTTAGCATCAAGGCGATCTCCCAGACCGCCACCAGAAGAATAGTGAAGTATGCCTTCGACTATGCAACAGCCAATGGTCGGAGGAAGGTGACCGCGGTTCATAAGGCAAATATCTTGAAGTATACCGATGGTCTTTTCCTCTCCACCGCCGCCGAAGTCGGCAGAGATTACCCCGATATTGAATTTGAGACCGTAATTGTCGATAGCCTTTGTATGCAGCTAGTGAGGTTCCCCCAGCGCCATGACGTCCTCGTCCTCCCCAATCTCTACGGTGATATCGTCTCGGAGCTCTGCGCCGGTCTCATCGGCGGCCTCGGGCTAGCCCCGGGAGCCAACATTGGGGATGACATCGCTGTCTTCGAACCGACCCACGGCAGCGCCCCTAAATATGCCGGTCAAAACAAGGTAAATCCCATGGCGATGATGCTCTCAGGGGCGCTGATGCTGCGACACCTCGGTGAGAAGGAGGCCGCCGATAGGGTGGAGGGGGCCATAGCACAGGTTGTCGCTGAGGGGAGCTCAGTTACCTATGATATGAAGCCCGATCGCAACGACCCCACAGCGGTGGGCACCTCCCAGGTAGCTGATGCAGTGATCCAAAAACTGAGGAAGTAGGGCAATGCGAAAAAAGATTACCATTGTCGGTGCCGGAAATGTGGGCGCCTCTTGCGCTCAGCGAATCGCTGAGAAGGGGTATGCCGACGTGGTGCTGGTGGACATCATCGAGGGGATACCTCAGGGCAAAGCGCTGGACATGCTCCAGAGCGGACCAGTTGTTGCCTCCGATTCTCGACTCATCGGCACTAATAGCTATGAGGAGACGCAAGATTCCGACATCGCCATCATCACCTCAGGGGTGCCCAGAAAGCCAGGGATGAGCCGCGATGACCTGCTTCTGACCAATATGCAGATTGTAAAAGAGGGCACCGAGAATGTGGTGAAGCACTCCCCAAACTGCATCATCATCATGGTTACCAACCCCCTGGATGCCATGGCTCAACTGGCGCTCCGTGTGAGCAAGTTGCCCAGAAGCCGCGTCATCGGTATGTCTGGCATCCTCGATACCACCAGATTCAGAACCTTCCTCGCCATGGAGCTCGACGTCTCGGTGGAGGACGTCTCCGCCTGTGTGTTGGGGGGACATGGCGACACCATGGTACCTGTCCCCAGACTTACCACCGTGGGCGGCGTGCCCATAACCGATATCCTGCCCCAAGAGACCCTCGACCGCATCGTAGAGCGCACCGTAAAAGGCGGTGGCGAGATCGTCAGCCTGTTAAAGGCGGGGAGCGCCTACTACGCCCCCTCGGCGGCGGTTACCCAGATGGTGGACTCAATAATCCTCGATAAGAAGAGGATCCTTCCCTGCGCCGCCTATCTGGAGGGCGAGTATGGCATAGAGGGGCTGTTTGTTGGCGTCCCGGTTAAGCTGGGCATGAGGGGTATCGAGCAGATCATCGAGATAAAGCTCACCCCTGAGGAGGATGCTGCGCTGCAGAGATCGGCGGAGGCGGTGAGGGAGTTAATCGAGGTGATGAAGCTGGAGTGATGCGGTAAAAGGATGCATATAAGGGAGATCAGTTCGAAAACAGTGACGGAAACGGTGGCTCGCCTCTGCCAGGAGGCTAATTTCGACCTCGGCGACGATGTTCTGAAGAGCCTGAGAGAGGCAAGGGATAAAGAGGAATCACCCCTGGGACGCCAGGTCCTGGAGCAGATCCTGGAGAACGCCAATATCGCAAAGAGCGAAAGAATCCCCCTTTGTCAGGATTGTGGCACCACGGTGGTCTTCCTCGAGGTAGGGCAGGATGTCCATCTCACCGGCGGCGACCTATACGCCGCCGTGGAGGAGGGAGTACGCCAGGGCTACGCGCAGGGCTATCTTCGCAAGTCCATAGTGAGCCAGCCCTTTTCGGCAAGGGTGAATACCAAAGATAACACCCCGGCGATAATTCATGTGGAGATGGTGGCCGGAGATAGTCTCCGCATTACGGTGATGCCCAAGGGCGGCGGCAGCGAGAATATGAATCGCCTCGCCATGCTCAAGCCCGCCCAGGGTCGCCGCGGCGTCATCGACTTCGTAGTTAAAGCTGTGGAGGAGGCAGGGAGCAATCCTTGCCCCCCGGTCATCGTCGGCGTGGGAATTGGCGGCACAGCAGACAAGGCAATGATCCTGGCAAAGAAGGCTTTCCTGCGCAAGGTGGGGGAGCCCAATGCCGACCCTGAGATGGCGGAGCTGGAGAGGGAGATCCTGGAACGAGTTAATGGCTTGGGCATTGGACCGGAGGGCTTTGGCGGCAGGACCACTGCCCTGGCGGTACATGCCGAGGTCTTTCCCACCCACATCGCCAGCCTCCCGGTAGCGGTCAACCTGCAATGCCACAGCGCCCGTTACAAGGAGGCAGTGCTCTAGAAATGAGAATTGAGATCTCAGGCAAGGGGCTAGAGAGCGATTTTGCTAAGAGGGTTGAGGAGATCAGCGGGCAAAGCCTAGCCTCTTGCTACCAGTGTGGCAAATGCTCGGCAGGCTGTCATATGTCCTTTGCCATCGACCTCCTCCCCAATCAGATCATCCGCCTGGTGCAGCTGGGGCTGGAGGAGGACATCGCCAACTCAAGAACCATCTGGTTATGCTCCTCCTGCCTCACCTGCTCCGTCCGCTGCCCCAGAGGGGTGGACATCGCCAGGATAATGGAGGCCTTAAGGCTTATCACCCTAAGGAAGAATATCGATTACGTGGAGCAATCAAGGATTCCGGGGGAGACCATTGCCCAACTTCCTCAGATGGCCTTGGTCAGTGGTTTCAGGAAGCTCACCGCCTGAGGGGAAGGAATGGACCTGAGTTACTATCCGGGATGCACCCTAAAGACCAAGTCGAAAAATTTCGAGGATTCCGCCATCGCCTCCATGGCAGCCTTGGGGATCAATCTAGTGGAGCTGCCCCGGTGGAACTGCTGTGGCACAGTATACTCTCTGGCAGATGACGACCTGGTGCATCATCTAGCCCCGCTTCGCAATCTCATTCGAGTGAAAGGAGAGGGCCATAGCAAGGTGGTCACCCTGTGTTCCTTTTGCTATAACACCCTGAAAATGGCCGACCTGCTGATAAAAAACGACCCGGAGAAGAGGAATGCCATCAATAGTTTCATGGAGGAAGAGGAGGACTATGAGGGGGAGGTTGAGGTGGTCCATCTTTTGCAGGTATTACGGGATGAAATAGGCTGGGAAAACATCTCCCAGAAGGTGGTGGTTCCCCTTGAGGGGTTGAAGGTGGCCCCCTACTATGGCTGCACCCTGCTCCGCCCTCAGGAGGTAGCTATAGACCAGGTGGAAAGGCCCACCATATTGCAGCGATTGCTTCAAACCCTGGGCGCTGAGGTGGTAGATTTCCCCTTTGCCACCGAATGCTGCGGCTCCTTTCAGATAGTGGGCAATCCGGAATTTGTGCTCGATTATGCCTGGAATATATTAAGCTCAGCGCTGAGGTGCGGGGCGGAGGCACTGGTTCTTAGCTGCCCCATGTGCGATTTCAATCTTGGTCAAAGGCAAAGGGAGCTAAGCAATAGACATAGCGAATTCAGGGAGATGCCCCTCCTTTATTTCACCCAGCTTCTGGCCCTCTCTCTGGGACTGGGTGCTGAGGTATGTGGCTTCGACCTCAATTATATCGATCCTCGACCTCTTTTAGAGAGCAAGGGACTAATAAGGTGATAGCGTGGAAAGGATTGGGGTTTTTCTCTGCCATTGCGGCCTCCTCGGGCCTATAGACATCCAACGGGTGTTAGAGGCGATCGGTGAAAAGCCAGGCGTGATCTATGCCGCCCCTCACCAAGATATGTGCACCGACCCCGCATTGGCGCTGGTTAAGAACACTATAAAGGACGAAAAACTCGATAGGGTGGTGCTCACCAGCTGCTGCCCCTCCCTTCACGGGAAGGTCTTCCGTGCTGCCCTAGCCTCAATAGGCTTAGCCTCTCACCAACTGGAGATCGCCGACCTCAGGGCTCAGGATGGGAGCAAGGATGCTAGCGAGCGAATAATCGAGGTTATCAACAGCTCCGTGGAGAGACTGCGGACAAGCCTGCCAACTATCACAGCCAAGGTTCCCATCACCAAGAGGGCTCTGGTGATCGGGGGAGGGATCGCTGGAATTCAGGCCGCCCTAGACATCGCCGATGGTGGCTATGAGGTCATCCTGGTGGAGAGGACCTCCAGTATCGGGGGGCATATGATCCAGCTTTCTCAGACCTTTCCCAGCCTGGATTACGCCCAGTGCATCATGACCCCAAAGATGGTGGAGATCGGTCAGCATCCCAATGTAAAACTCCTCACCTATTCAGAGGTGGAGGGGGTTTCGGGCGAGGCAGGAAATTTCCGGGTCAAGATAAAGAGAAAGGAGGTCTTCGTTGAGGAGCATGTGGGAGCCATAATCGTCGCCACAGGCTATGAACTCCTGCCCAAGGGGGAGATAAGGGAGTTCGAGGAGGACCCCGATATCATCGATGGCCTCCAGTTCGAAAGGATTCTCTCTCCCTCGGGTCCCACCGGGGGAGAGGTCCGCAGACCCTCCGATGGCAAGGTTCCCCAGGAGGTGGTATTCATCTCCTGTGTCGGCTCTCGCGACCCCGAGCATGGCCTTCCCTACTGCTCCAGGGTCTGCTGCATGTATTTAGTCAAGATGGCAGTGCTCTATAAGCACGCCGTCCACGATGGTCAGGCCTACATTTTCTACATGGACACCAGGGCTACCGGGAAGGGCTATGAGGAATTTCTAAACAGGGCAGTGGAGGAGAAGGGCGTTCTATATTTGAGGGGGAGGGTGTCCAAGGTGTTTCGTGATGGGGATAAGATCAAGGTCTGGGGAATTGACACCCTTACCGGGAAGAGAGTGGAGATCTCCTGCGACTTAGTGGTCCTCGCTATGGCCATGATAGCTAGACCTGACGCCAAGGAGCTAGCCCGGAAACTGGGCATCGCCACCGATGAGTATGGATTTATGGCTGAGATTCACCCCAAGCTCCGCCCCCTGGAGAGCGCAGTTCCAGGTATCTATATCGCCGGCACCGCTCAGGGTGCCAAGGATATTCCTGACACCGTGGCTCAAGCAAGCGGGGCAGCGAGCAAGGTTCTGGCGCTCTTTTTTAAGGATGAACTGATATTGGAGAGGGCAGCAACGAGTTAGTTATGAAAAGGACCGGAGTTTTCGTCTGCCACTGCGGTCTAAGCATCGCCAGCTCGCTGGATGTGGAGAGGGCTATCCAGGCGATAAGGGATTATCCCGGCGTGGCCCATGCTGAAAGCTATAACTACATGTGCCTCGAGCCAGGCCAGGAATTGGTGAAGAAGGCGATAAGGGAGAGGAGCCTCGATGGCATTGTCATGGCCAACTGCTCCCCTTCCCTTCATGAGCGCACCTTTCGCAATCTGGCGGCCTCAGCGGGGCTAAATCCCTATTCTTGCCAGGTTGCCAACATCAGGGAGCACTGTAGCTGGCCCCACGCCTACGATAAGGAGGCAGCCACCAAGAAGGCGATCGCCATCATCGAGGCCGCCGTTGAAAAGGTGAGACGCAATGTCTCCCTGACCCCGATGCTTGTTCCCGTTACCAAGAGGGCCCTGGTGATCGGTGGAGGGGTTGCCGGAATGCAGGCAGCCCTGGATATCGCAGACGGAGGCTATGAGGTGATATCGGTGGAGAGGTCCCCCGCTATCGGGGGGCATACCCTACAGCTATCGGGAACCTTCCCCACCCTGGAGCGCCCCCCCTGCCTTGTCGCCCCCAGATGGCGGAGGTTGCTAGCCACCCTAATATAAAGCTTTACACCTATGCCGAGATAGAACAGGTTTCAGGCTATGTGGGAAATTTCACAGTAAAGATCAAAAGAAAGCCCTCCTACATAGAGGAGGAGAAATGCGACCTGTGCGGGCTCTGCCTGGAGAGGTGTCCTGCCTCTTCCCCCGCTGAGTTTGACCGCGGGCTCTCCCAGCGAAAGGCCCTTTACCTCAGCCCTCAAGCAGTCCCCCAAAAGCTGGTCATCGATGCCGGGAGCTGCCTGCACTTCGACGGGGATCAGTGCCGCGCCTGTGAACAGGTTTGCCCCGCCGAGGCCATCGATTTCCTCCAGGAGGAGGTCTTCGTTGAGGAGGAAGTAGGGGCCATCGTGGTCGCCACAGGCTACGACCTTCTCCCCCGGGAGAAGATCGGCGAATACGCCGAAGATCCCGATATCATCGATGGCCTCCAGTTCGAAAGGATTCTCTCCCCCTCGGGTCCCACCGGGGGAGAGGTGCGCAGACCCTCCGATGGCAAGGTTCCCCAGGAGGTGGTATTCATCTCCTGTGTCGGCTCTCGCGACCCGGAGCATGGCCTTCCCTACTGCTCCCGGGTCTGCTGTATGTATATGGCAAAACAAGCGGTGCTCTACAAGCGGGCGGTGCCCCAGGGGCAGGCCTACATCTTCTATATGGACATCCGATCCGATGCCAAGGGCTATGAGGAGTTTGTAAACAGGGCGATGGAGGAGGATCGGGTTTTATACCTCAGGGGAAGGGTGTCCAAGGTGTTTCGTGATGGGGATAAGATCAAGGTCTGGGGGGTTGATACCCTTATGGGGAAGAATATTGAAATATCCGCCGACCTTGTAGTTTTGGCCACCGCCATGGTGCCCAGCCCCGGAGCCAAGGAGACAGCGAGGAAGCTAAACATAATCTCCGATGAATATGGCTTCTTCACTGAGGCCCATACCAAACTCAGCCCGGTGGAGACATTGACCCCGGGCATCTATCTCGCCGGAGCCGCTCAATGGCCCAGAGATCTCCCCGATACGGTCTCCCAGGCCAGCGGCGCGGCGAGCAAGGTCCTCTCCCTGTTCTCCAGGAAGGAACTGCTTCATCAGCCCACGGTGGCCACAGGAGAGTATGTATGATAAGAAAGGAGCAGTTACTTTGGCAGTAGTGACACCCTTTATGGAGGCGGCAGATATTATAGAGGAGGCAGGTGGCAAAACCCTCAGATCATGTTATCAATGTGGTCTTTGCACTGACTTATGCCCTTGGAATATAGTCAGAAGTTTTATGGTGTATCGGATAATTGCTGAGTCAAGGCTTGGGATAGTGGACTTTGAGGCTGAAGATATGTGGCTTTGTGCTAGCTGCGGTGCCTGTGTTAAGCGCTGCCCCCGCGGTGTGGAGATTATAGACGTTATGAGGGCTCTGCGCCGAAATATAGTGGCACTAGGTCTGGCTAAGGTTCCTGATTCGCTGCGGATCACGGTGAAAAACATCTCTGGCCTAGGCAATCCACTGGGGCAGGCGCGGGAGGAAAGGACAGATTGGGCCCAAGACCGGGATGTAAAGCCATTTACCGAGGGTATCGACCTATTATACTTCCCCTGTTGCATCCCTGCTTACGACCCAAAGGTGAGGAGGATGGCCCATGCCATGGTCAATATCTTGAAGAAGGCTGAGGTAGATTTTGGCATCTTGGGTGCCAAAGAGAACTGTTGCGGGGAATCGGTGCGCAAGGCGGGAAACGAGAGCCTGTTCCAAAGCCTAGCGGAAAGTAATATCAGCGCTTTTACCGAAAACGCCGCTAAGAATATCCTTGTCAGTTCCCCTCACTGCTATCACACCTTTAAAAACGAATACCCCGAGTTTGGAGGCAACTTTGAGGTGATCCATTACACCCAGTATCTTTTGCGACTTATCAAGGAACAAAGGCTGACCTTCACTAAGGAATTAAAGAAGAAGGTCACCTATCACGATCCATGTTACCTGGGGCGTCATAACGGCATACACGATGAACCTCGCCAGGTTCTAAAGAGCATCCCTGGCTTGGAGCTGGTGGAGATGGCAGATTTTGGCGAGAATAGCCTCTGCTGTGGTGGCGGTGGGGGAAGGATCTGGATGGAAACCAAAAAGGGGGAAAGACTCTCCGATCTCAGGCTGGAACAAGCTATTGAGGTTGGGGCTGAGGTGTTGGCTGTTTCCTGCCCCTATTGCATGCTCAACTTTGACGATAGCGTACTAACAACGGATAAGGGCGACGTTATTGAGATTAAGGACATCTCGGAATTGGTTCAAGAGGCCCTATAGCAAGCCGGAGGAGAGAGAAGCGGTACTGGGGAGCAACCTGAGGGGGGCCAACACCTGGTTCCGAAGGCACCTGGTACGCCGTGTTGCTTTACTGGCATCCCTTGGCTTATTATAGATTGGCATATGGAGAACGTGTGGGCAATGACTGAACACGCACATGCCGCCATCGTATCCCGGTCGCCATATAAGCGGGGGCTTTTGATCGCCCTCGCCATCACCACCTCGATAATGGTGGCGGAGGCTATCGGGGGCATCGTGAGCAACAGCCTAGCCCTCCTGGGCGATGCCGG
>JBHIBU010000046.1:0-8722 GCA_046759245.1 Dehalococcoidia bacterium
GATGGGCGTTGGTCTTGGTATCGGTGAGGTCATTGACGGCGACCACCTCAAGCTTCCCCTCATGGTTTTCATTTACCGCCCTGAGAACCTGCCTCCCTATCCTTCCAAAGCCATTGATGCCAATTTTTGTTGCCATTTTTCTCTCACCCTCCTTTTCGAACTATCTGCTATTTTCGTTCTTTGGGCTAAAGGCTATCGGTGCCTTTTGCCTTCAAGCGGGCGCCAGTCAGAGTGCGGCGTCTCAACATATCCAGAAAGGCCTCGATCCTCGTTCGCAGGTGCTCAGTCAGAAGGTAATCGGTATTTCCCTCCAGGGTCAAAATGGGCAGGTTGAGCCGGTGGCGAAAGATGATGTCGCCGATCGCCCGATGGCAGAAGGTTTGCACATAGTGGATCACACCATCCACCCGGCGCAGGCTGAGCTGAGGAAGGATGTCTCCCAGCCTATCGAATATAGAGTAGGGATATGTATAGCTTGTGTATTGCTGGGCAAGGGAGCTTACCCCGTGGGGCATGGCGAACTGGCGCTGAATCTCGTTGAAAACCACCCTCGCCCCCTGGCGCTCCAGGTAATCGTAGAGGTCCCGGGCGAAGACCGAGGGCACGCCGATATAGGCCAGGCGAAGCATGTCATCGGGATACGGCTTTCGTTCTCTGCTCTCCAGCAAAAGCTGTCCCAGCTTTCGTTCATATTCATTGTGGTCGCCCATGAAATCCGAGCTTGAGACCAGCCAGAAGTGGTTCTCCCACCCGCCGACCAACCCCTCCCTCCAGGTGAGCTCATCCAGCTCCCCAGCGAGCCGCCTCGCCCTTTCAAGCTTTTTTCGAGCTTCTTCAGCCTCTTCAATGTTCGTATCCAAAGCCTCAGCCAGCGACTCCAAACAATGTTGCATACGAAAATGATCGGGACGTTCGGGATAGGCGAAGGGGATGACATGAAGCCCCTTGAGCCTGAACACCTCCATGAGCATGATGGTGTTGGAGCAATCGCCGCTGGTGACGCAAAGCACGGTATCGATCCCCTGCTCCATGACGACGCCATAGATGCCCTTGATCCAGGTGCAGCAGTTGATGGGGAAGCCCGCCCTCTCCGCGATATTGACCAGCCTTTCCGGGTCAGGGTCGGAGATGAAGAGGTTGTTCAGGTCAACGGGCCTATAGCCCGCCGCCAAGAGCACCTCTATGGGGACTGTGGTGGTTATGCCGATGGTGGTCATTTTCCCAAATTATACAGCGCGCCCATCCCTGCGTAGCGGGCGCTATCTCCCAGCTCCTCCTCGATGCGGAGCAGGCGGTTGTATTTGGCCACGCGCTCGCTGCGGCAGGGGGCGCCGGCCTTGATAAAGCCGGTGTTCAGGGCCACGGCGAGGTCGGCGATGGTGACATCCTCGGTCTCGCCGGAGCGATGGCTGACGATGGCGGTCCAGCCCGCCTTCTTCGCCATCTCGATGGCGGCAATGGTCTCGGTGAGGGTGCCCACTTGATTCAGCTTGATGAGGATGGAGTTGGAGGCCCCCTCCTTGATGCCACGCTCCAGGCGCTCCACACTGGTGACATAGAGGTCATCGCCAACGATCTGAACTTTTTGTCCCACCTTATCCATGAGGAGTCGCCAGCCATCCCAGTCGTCCTCCGCCATCCCGTCCTCGATGCTGATGATGGGGTAGGCGGAGGCCAGCTTCACATAATAATCGACCATCTCGGCGCTGGTGAGGGCGACCCCCTCCCGGGCAAGGACATAGCTTCCCTCTTTGAAGAACTCGCTCGCCGCCGGGTCGAGGGCGATGAAGCAATCGGCGCCCGCTTTATAGCCTGACGCCTCGATGGCAGCGACTATAAGCTCCACCGCCTCCTTGTTCGAACTCAGGGAAGGGGCGAAACCCCCTTCATCTCCCACATTGGTATTCAGTCCCTTGCCCCTGAGCACCCTTTTCAGGGCTTGATAGACCTCGGCACCCATCTCCAGGGCCTGGGCAAAGCTTTTCGCCCCTAAAGGGACAACCATGAACTCCTGGAAATCGGTGGCATCGGCGGCGTGCTTCCCGCCGTTGAGGATGTTCATCAGGGGCACGGGCAGGGTGCGCGCCTCCACGCCACCGAGGTAGCGATACAAAGGGATTTCACGGTAGTTGGCTGCGGCGTGAGCCACAGCCAGGGAAACCCCCAGGATGGCGTTGGCACCAAGCCTCGATTTATTATCGGTGCCATCAAGCCCGATCATTGCCTCATCGATGGCCGCCTGCTCCAGGACGGACATGCCGATTATGGCAGGAGCGATCTGCTGATCGACGTTTTCCACAGCCTTGAGCACGCCCAGCCCGCCAAACCTGTCCTTATCGCCATCGCGAAGCTCCAGGGCCTCATGGGCGCCGGTAGAGGCCCCAGAGGGCACAGCAGCACGCCCTAGGGTGCCATCGAAGAGCTCCACATCAACCTCAATCGTGGGATTGCCGCGGGAATCGAGGATCTCCCTGGCAATCACTTCCTCAATGGTAGCCACTCTTCCCTCCGATTGCCATTGGAACGGCTCTAAACCTGGGCCAGGGTCAAGGCCTTTTCCACCGCCTCAGCAGCGCTGTGAACAACGATTATAGAGCTATCCTCCAGCCCTCCCCTTGATAGCGACCAGGTGCCGAGGCCGATAACGGGAATGCCATACTGCAGGGCATGGGCGATCTCGGAAAGGGTACCGTAGCTGCCGCCGACGGCGATCACAGCTTGAGCCGACTTAGCGACAATTGCGTTACGGGCATAGCCCATGCCGGTGACGATGGGGATCTTGACATAAGGATTGGCATCACCAAGGCTGTTCCCGGGCAAAATGCCGACGGTGGTCCCCCCCTGAGAAGTGGCACCCTTGCAGGCGGCCTTCATCACCCCGCCCAGACCACCACAGATCAGTGTGGCGCTATGCCTCGCCAGCTCTCGCCCCACCTCCTCAGCGAGCCGCGCCTCCTTCTTGGAACAATCGCTGCTACCGATAACGGATATAAGAAGCTCCCTTTTCATCTGAAAGCCTTTCCAGTGGGCTAAACGGAATTATAGCACCTTGGTCTGAGTTGCCGCAACCAAAGAGGGTGATAAGAGCGGATAGACGGGGTCAGTTATAGCGGTTCATCGCTGCTTCAATCCCCTCGCTGAGGATGCAGTAAATGGCATCGGCGACTTTGGAGATCGCCTCCTCGACCAGTTCCCTTTCCTCGGCACTGAAATCGGTTAGAACGTAGGCTGTCTCATCGCCATCAGGGCGACCGATGCCAACGCGGATTCGAGGGAAATCCTGGCTTCCCAGGGAGGCGATGATGGATTCCACGCCCCTGTGTCCTGCCGAGCCGCCGCGCAGGCGGATGCGCACCTTGCCCAGGGGCAGATCCAGGTCATCGTGGATCAGCAAAAGATCCTCTAAAGGCACGCCAAAGTAGCGCACCAGGCGGCTGACCGACTGACCGCTCAGGTTCATGAAGGTTCGAGGCTTGGCCAGAACCACCTTTTTTTCGACCACTTCGCCGATCCCTACCTTGGCCCGCTGCTGGCGCTTTGTCAGCAGAATACGATTGAGGCGGGCGAAGTGATCGATGCAGCGAAAGCCCACATTATGGCGGTTATTGAGATAAGCTTTTCCTGGATTGCCTAGGCCTACGATTAGTTTCATCGATAGAATTTGGGGCGATTTACTCCTCAAAGCTAAGGCGCACCCGCTTCCCGGGGTGCTCCCCCTTTGCTTTAGCGAAGGCCTTCCGTAACACCCTGGCAAACTCAGCAGCGGCAGCATCGATCTCGCCCTCCTCCAGGGAGCGGAATCTCTCAGCGAACTCGCTGAGGGTGGGACGCCACTTTATCTCGATGTGAGCCTCCTTGAGCAGCCGGCGAAGGAAATCCACCAGCTCATCATCGAGCACATTAACCAAGGAGGATAGGTCGCTGGTCTGCACCACCTTTATGAACTGGTCGATCCTCCTCTCCCCGCTTTGAGCCAATATCTGCCCCATCGCCTCCGAGCTGATGCGGTGGTGCTGCTCCTTTAGCGCCTGCTTAAGCTCATGCAGGAAGCGCTTCACCTCCCTTCGGGGCAGGTCAGCGGTGAGCAAAAGTCCGCAATGGGAGCAGGCTGGCTGCTCCTCCACGGAGACCTCCGCCATGTCCATGATTGGGCAAGGGCTTAGCTTGGCAAGCAGTCGGTCATAGCGACCGATCAGCTCCTGGCCCCTGGGCTCGCCCAGCTCGGCGATAGAATTGAGTCGCCCTAAGGCATCGACCTCCGGCTTCGAGTCATCGAGGACGAGGCGCAGGGAGGTCAGCTCACTATGGTAATCGTGATGATGGGCTAAGTAGATAGCTCGATAGCGAGACTTGAACCAGTCAAAGAGGGCTTTCACACTGGCCCAGAGATGGAGGTTTGGCAAGAGATTGTCCAGCCTCAACTGCTCCAAGATGGAGACACGATCCATATCGAGCTCCCGCTCGCTCTCCCTGAGCGCCGCGCTTTCCAGATAGGATTTAACGGCAAGTATCTCGCCAGCCACCTCGCTCAGTTGGGAGAGGGCCCGGCATAGGGAGATGTCTTCCCCAAGGGCATCGGGGGCTGCATATTCCTCCTGAACCACAGCATAAAAATGGAGACCATCCTTGCTCTGGGCAATTCGGGAGAGGCTCCCCAGTGTTCCAAGCACGCTTTGGGGAGGCTCCCCCAGCCTCGGCGACAGGAGATCGAGGTCATCCTGAATCTGGGCTATGGTTTTCTTTAGCTCCCCAAGTCCTTTAAGGAGCAACGCCTCCTGTCCTTTCACCTCCTCAAGATTTGGCGCAGGCTTCAATTCCGGGCAAAGGAGCAAGGCGTAGGGAAGGAGCTCGCTCCAGGACGGCTGCCCGCGATAGCAAAGTCTATCGAAGGCCTCCTCAAGACCGCTTTGCCACCAAATTTGGGGAATAAGGTCGGCGGTCAGACTGGCCCCGGGGGGTGGTTTAGCGGAGCGAAGGGGAAATACATAATCAGGCTTCAATCGAAGCTCAACGGCCTTTATATAGCGGACAAAGCATAGAAGGTAAAGGGTGATCAGGGGCCAGGTTAAGCCATAGCTAGAGCCAATTTCACGGTAGAGGGGCAAGAGCGGCAGGCTACCACCCTGCCCCTCGAGCCTTTCGGCGATGATGGGAAAAAGGGGGCAATCCTCGGGGTCAAACCTAAGGGCATCCCCAGGCTTGGCCAGTCCCAAGGCCACAGCGAAGTTGTTCAAGGCATCTACCGCCTCTGGATTATCACCCTTGCCAAAGAATCCGTCGAAGAGCTTGGCTACATCGCCCGTAGCGAGGGTTTTCTCGAGGGCTGAGGTATCTATGGGCAGGCGAGGGTAGGCATGGGAGAGGAGGGTAGAGGCGATGAGATGAAACCTGTTTTCATTGTCTGGGGCGGAGAAAACCTCTCTGGCATCGATAGCCAGCCTTCCTTTGGTGCAGACCTGCCCTGCGGCATAGATGCCCGCTTGCTCCCTCAAGAGTTCCTTGGCCTTCCTCCCGGTGCCATAGACCTCCCTTTCCTCCTTGACGGCCCTGGCTGGAAGGCAAAGGGCAATGCGGCGGTCGGCGATAGAGGGAACCTGCTGATGCCTGGTGAGGACCACGATTCGAAAGTGGATATCCTTGTCGATCTCACCCAGCTTGGGTCGCCAGGTTTCAGTAACGAGCACCTCGCCAGGGTACTCGATCCCCTGATAGACCGCCCTAAAGGGCCTGGGCTCACCCAGTTTAAACTCGGAGAAAAGGTTAACTTGGGCTGTCATGCTTTTTAGCAATTCCTACCAGTTTTAGAAGAAGTTTATTTATGTGCCTCCCCAAGGAGGCGGAGAAACTCTTCCTCGCCGAGCAGCCTTGTGCCCAGCGCTCGTGCCTTTTCCAGTTTGGATCCCGAGTCTGCCCCCACCACCAGGAAGGTGGTCCTCCTGGTGACGCTGGAACCCACAGCGCCGCCAAGCTGTTTAATCCGGGCCTCGGCCTCGCCTCTGGTGAAGCCCTCCAGCCTCCCCGTGACCACAAACTCCTGACCCAAAAGGGGCAATTCCTTTCGCTCAGGGACCTCAGCCTGGAGCCTGACCCCTGCCTTCCTTAGCTTCTCAATGACCCTGAGGTTTGCCTCCTCTCTAAAGAAGAGATGGATGCTATCGGCAATCTTAGGTCCGATGGTAGGCACCGAGAGGAGCTCCTCTTCAGAGGCCTTCGCCAGCCTGTCCATGTCACCGAAATGACTGGCCAGAAGCTCCGCGGTCTCCGCACCGACATGCCTGATGCCGAGGGCAAAGATCACCCTGGAGAGGGGGCGACCCTTGCTCCTTTCGATGGCATCGATCACATTGGCGGCGCTCTTCTCCCCCATCCTCTCCAGCGCGGCAAGATCGTGCTTACGGAGAGAATAGAGGTCGGCAACATCTTTCACCAGCCCCGACCCGAGCAAGGCTGCCGCTAGCTTCTCACCGATGCCATCGATGTCCATGGCGGGGCGGGAGACGAAGTGAGTGAGGAGCTCGTAGATCTGGGCGGGACAGGAGGTGTTGATGCACCGAGCCACAGCTTCCCCCTCAGGCTTAACCACCTCGCCACCACAGGCGGGACAGCGAGAGGGCATGACAAAAATCCTCTCCCCTCCGCTGCGTTTCGAGACCACAGGGGCCACCACCTGGGGGATGACCTCGCCGGCGCGCTGCACGATGACGGTATCGCCGATGCGGATGTCCTTGCGCCTGATATCCTCCTCGTTGTGGAGCGCCGCCTGCTTGATGGTCACCCCGCCAACGGAGACCGGCTCCAGGATGGCAAAGGGGTTCAGGCTGCCGGTTCGCCCCACGCTGATACCGATGTCTAAAAGGCGGGTGGTGGCCTGGATTGCGGGGAACTTATAGGCCACCGCCCAGCGGGGGTCATGCCCCACGACACCCAGTTGCCTCTGCAAATCGAAGGAATTGACCTTGGTCACGATGCCATCAGCCTCAAACTCGATATTCTCCCTTTCCTCCAGCCAATGCTGATAGTAATTCTCCACCTTGCCAATATCGGTGACGTAAGCGTTATAGGGGCTTATCCTGAACCCTAGGGACTTGAGATAGTCAAGGGTTTCCCAGTGGGTTTGCCCCGATAAATCGGGGTCGGCCCAGCCCAGGGCGTAGATATAGATGTCGAGGGGGCGCTTGGCCGTGATCCTCGGGTCTAGCTGGCGCACCGAGCCAGCGGCGGCGTTGCGCGGGTTGGCAAAAAGGGGCTGCCCCTCCCTGGCTCGCTCTTTGTTCAGCTTTTCAAAGCCCGCCTCGGAAAGATATACCTCCCCCCGAACCTCAAATTTTTCGGGGGCCTCTTTGGGAAGGGAAAGGGGTATGCTCCTGATAGTTCTCAGGTTCTGGGTGATATCCTCGCCGCGATAGCCATCGCCCCTGGTAGCACCTGTGGTGAGACGTCCATCGGTATAGGTCAAGGCTACGGCAAGCCCATCCAGTTTGAGCTCGCAAACGAAGTCCAGGGAATGCCCGGGAACAAGGTTTGAGGCTCTGCGATGCCAGGCGAGAAGCTCATCGTAGGAAAAAACGTTGGCCAGACTGAGTAAAGGCACAGGGTGCTCGACGACACCGAAGGCCTCCACGGGGGCGGCGCCCACCCGCTGGGTGGGGGATTCAGGGGTGATAAGCTCCGGGTGCTCCTCCTCAAGCCTCCTTAGCTCCGCCATCAGCGCGTCATACTCAGCATCGCTTATCTCAGGGCTATCAAGCACATAATAGCGATAGTTGTGGTAATTGACCTGCTGCCGCAGCTCCGCGATCCTCTTTTCGAGCTTTTCCCTTTCCGCCATAGAGACCATCACCCCACCGGGTCACAGTTTCACTGCCTTAATGGTATAGATATCGGGGATAGCCAGGAGCTGCTCCCGCTGCTCCTCGCCGACGGGCTCATCGAGGGCCAGCACCAAGAGCGCCGGCCCTCTGGGCTCGAGCCTTCCCAACTGCATGGCGCTGATATTGATGTCGGCGTTGCCCAGTATGTTGCCCACCGCCCCGATAAGCCCGGGGCGGTCGCGATGATCGCTGAAGATGAAATAGCCCTCCGTGGGCACCATGTCGATCCAGTAGCTATTGACCCTGACGATGTGGGGCTCGCCCCTCATCACCGTGCCCGCCACTGTGGTCACCCCAACGCTGGTGGTGACCTCTAGAACGATGAGATTGCCATAGATCTCACAGACAGGGTCCTTCTGCTCTATGATCTTCAGCCCTCTGCTTTGAGCAAGGATATTGGCATTGACCAGGTTAACCCTTTCCTCGCAGATGGCCTCCAGAAGGCCGCCGATGATCGCTGCCTTGAGCACCGCGGTATCATAATTGGCGATCTCCCCTTCATATTTGATGGCGATGGCGCTCATCTGCCCCTCGGCCAGCTGGCTCAAGAGCCTGCCCACCTGCTGAGCTACGCCCAGGAAGGGGGCCACCACAGAGAGGATCTCGGGCGGGATAAAGGGGGTGTTGACTGCATGTCTGGCGGGCTGACCCCTAAGCACGGCCACAATCTGCTCCGCCACGTCAAGGGCAACATTCGCCTGGGCCTCAGCGGTAGATGCCCCCAGATGGGGGGTGACCACGATCCTATCGCTCTTGAACAGGTTGCTCTCCCTTAACGGCTCCTCAACAAAGACATCGATGGCAGCCCCCGCTACCTTTCCCTTCTCAATAGCCTTAACCAGCGCCTCCTC
>JBHIBU010000047.1:0-8392 GCA_046759245.1 Dehalococcoidia bacterium
CCATGCCCTGGCAAATCGGATCCCGGGAGGGGGTGCGCTTCATTTGACGGAGGATGATTCTTGGTGCTATAATATATATCAGCCATAGGGGATCTCCTCCTTGGCTTTCTTGGTAGCCACCGGCCTGAGCTCCCGCCCTAGTCGGTGGCTTTGCTTTCCTTAGGCGTTACAACCTGGTAGCTGGCTTTGTGCTCTATACATCGGAAGAGTAGAGTAAACGCTTTGCTCTCTATCGTGAAAGACGAAATCACAGCGCCGCCTGTCCCGGCGATCTATATCTTGTAGGGAGTCCCCTTGACAGGAGCAAAGCAGCTATGTACAGGTCACTGGTGCGGTAGATTCCATCCCTTCCCATTTTCGTTTTCTCCATTTCCTACCTCGAATACCCCAGCTACTTGGATGCCGGTGTGAGATTAAGGGGCTGAGGGTCTTCAAGGAGCTTCTCCAAGGCGCGGCGCGGGACTAGTAGCCTACGACCAACCTTGATTACCGGGATTTCGCCGGTTTTCACCCTATCATAGGCCAGTTGCCGGCCGATGCCTAACAGCTTAGCGGTCTCCTCAACAGTCAGGGTTAGTCTCTGGTCTTCCATTCCTTTCCTCCTCCGTTGTTTCGGGTATTGACAGATACTAACATATGTGATACAATAGGTGTCAATAGCAAACCTGATTCGGGAGAATAATTGAACAATTGACCGATAACAAATATGGAGATGGCATTGTGAAAAAAAGAGAATTGGCACGTGAGGAACTGGACAAAGTGATAAAGTTAAAACAAATTGGTACCAGCTGGTTAAAAATCGAGCAAGAGACAGGGATTTCGCGACGAACTGCGAAGCGTGCCTATGAAAAGTGGGAGCACAGCCAATCCCCGGAGGTACTCAGGGAAGCCCGCAAAGATGTGGCCGCAAAAGCATTCCTTGACCACCTGAAGTCACTGACCACATTGGCCGGGTCCGTAGTGACCAATCTGAGTGTACCATCTTCGATTGCTGATATGGAGAAAAATGCTGAGCAGTTTTTTGCCTGGCTGTGGCAGCAGAATCTCCTCTGGCGCGGTGTCTACGCGTCGCACGAACCCTTAGAACGTTACAACTTGGCCCAACTCCACGTCTACACAATGGGAGACGCGCAATGTTTCCTCATGGGAGACCCGCAGTTCAATGTTCTCGAGAACCAGCTGCTTTTTAAGTGCCTTCAGGACCACACTCGTGGTGAAGGGGTACGGTGGGGAGCCTTAGATGAATGGGAAAAGGCTAGGGACAACTGCGCCAAGATTGCCCCTGAGCTTCGGAAAGAAACCAGCGAGGTGGTAAACAATTTTCTCAATCAAGAACGACAGACGAACCTCTTGCGGAGTATCAAGGAGGGGAGCGGGGAGGACGATCCTGCCAAACAGATGGCGGAAGTCGTGCTTAGGGAGTTATGGCGATCCATTCTCCAGGATAAGCTGGACGAAGAAGGCCCTTGGTTTCAAACGGTATTGCACGGCAAAGGGATCCCCCAGGAGATAAATGTAAAGTCCGGAGATGAAACAGTCTTTAGATTCTTTGGCGACACTAACATGAGTCTAGCCGAAAAGGTAACTCGCATATGCGAATTGGCGGCTAAGAACTTGCGTAAAGGGGATATGGTCCAGCAGTTATACCGTGAAGTTCGCGACATGAAAAAAGCAAGTGAGGAACTCCGCGAAATGCTGAACCCGGTTAAGCTGACCCCCATGATAATCCGCACGCGGTGTGACCTATGTCCTGCGTAATAGTGCACAGGGTGAGCGCAACCTTGAAGACCTGAAGAAAGGAGACAGTTATGAAAGGGCATATTAGACAAAGATCCAGGGGAACGTGGGAGATTACCATCGGTGTGGGGCGTGACCCCCAGACAGGCACGCGCAAGAGGCACTTTGAGACCGTTGCAGGGAGCAAAAAAGATGCCCAAAAGCGGCTGGCCGAGCTGCTGATCAGCATCGACGAAGGGCGTTATATTAAGCCTGATCCCCGCCTGACGCTAGGAGGGTGGCTATGTGACTGGCTGAGTAGCTATGCCGCGATCCACTGCTCATCACGGACTGTGGAGGGCTACCAATTTATCATTCGCCGGTACCTAATGCCTGCGCTAGGCCAAATACCTTTGAATCAACTCCAACCCCAGCATGTTCAGCGCTATTGCGCTGATGCCCTCTCAACAGGACTAAGCAATCGCACCGTGATGCACAGTTACCGCCTGCTGCATAAGGCGCTGAACGACGCAGTGAAACGAGGTCTTGTAGCACGAAATGTTGCCGACGCAGTGGATCCACCACGGCCCGAGCGCAAGGAAATGGCAACCCTGAACCCCGACGAGCTTCCCCAACTCCTTGATGCCGCCCGGGAAACGCCCTACCATGCCCCGCTCTACACAAAGGCCCATACCGGGTTGCGTCGTAGCGAGCTGCTGGGCCTTAGGTGGTGCGATGTGAACTTGGACATGTGCTCCCTGTCAGTGGTACAAACGCTTCAGCGGGTGGGGGGACAGTGGATATTCGGGCAGCCAAAGAGCGCAAAGAGTCGGCGCCAGGTGGCGCTCACCCCCTCCGTGGTCTTGTTCCTGCGGAAGTATAAGGCCGAGCAGGAGGCAAATCGGGGCCTCCTGGGTAAGCCCTTGAGGGAGACCGATCTAGTTTTCTGTCACCCGGACGGGGCCCCGCTCGACCCCAACACGCTCACCCACGCCTTGGGGAAGATCGTCCGTAAGGCGGGGGTGCGCCATATCCGTCTGCACGACCTTAGGCATACCCACGCCACGTTGATGCTCGAGGCCGGTGTCCACCCGAAGATAGTGCAGGAGCGCCTGGGGCACTCGACGATCGCCACCACCTTGGACATCTACAGCCACGTGCTGCCCGGGATGCAGGAGGCAGCGGCGAGGAGTTTCGAGGAACTGCTGGAAAAAGGCAGAGGCAAAAATGTCGGCAAAATGTCGGCAACCGCCGATTCTGAGATGCGCGCCCGAAGGGATTCGAACCCCCGACCCTCGGTTCCGAAGACCGATGCTCTTGTCCGCTGAGCTACGGGCGCTCTTTTCAAACTAGGGCAAGGCAATTAAGCTGAAGTAGCAATGGCTATCGAGCAGCGGCTTCAATTGGAAAGATTCAAAATAAGCTAAGAAACTCGCTGGCATTTCACTGACCACAGCCCAAAGTTCAAAAAAGGGTGAGCGGAGGGATTCGAACCCTCGATCTCCAGGGCCACAACCTGGCGCCTTAACCGCTCGGCTACGCCCACCGTTTCTATGCCATTTTAACATAGAAGAGGGTGCATTTAAAAGCCTTTAGTCCCAGCGCCCGGTTTCCACCATGCTTATCAGAGCTACTGCCAATTTGGGGTCGAACTGCCTCCCCGTCTCCTCCCTCAATAGTTGAAGGGCCTCCTCTTGAGATAGCTGACCACGGTAGGGGCGGTCGCTGGTGAGGGCATCATAGGCATCCACTACTGCCATAATGCGGGCCGCAAGGGGAATGTCCTCCCCTGCCAGCTCATCTGGATAGCCCTTCCCATCGTATCGCTCGTGATGGTGGCGAATAACCTCGGCAATCAGCCTATCCTGCTGCAGTGGCCTGCAGATCTTCTCTCCTACAACAGTGTGGGTCTTCACGTGGTTGAATTCCTCTTTGGTGAGGGGGCCTGGCTTGAGGAGAACCGACTCACTGACCCCGAGCTTGCCCACATCGTGAAGCATCGCCGCCTTTCGCAGAAGTTGCTGTTCCCGCAGCGAGAGCCCAATCTCCTTTCCCAGGCTTAAAGCGTAACTTGCTACTCGGTCAATGTGACCTTCAGTATAGGGGTCCTTTGCTTCAATAGCGGTGGCCAGGGCAAGGATGGTGTTGTCCACATTGACCAGCTCGTCATTTAGACGTTTTACCCGCACCAGGGACCTTACCCTGGCGAGGAACTCCACGCTATTTATCGGTCGCTGGAGGAAATCGTCGACGCCAGCCTCAAAGCCCCTCACCTTATATTCCGATTCATCGACAGGGGTGACCAGGATCACGGGGATTAGCCTCGTCTCCTCCTTTCTCTTTAACAGGGCGCACACCTCGAATCCGTTCATCTTGGGCATCATGGCATCGAGAAGGATTATATCGGGAGGCTCCTCCTCAACCTTAAGCAAGGCCTCCTCACCATTGGAGGCGGTGATCACGTCGTATCCGGCTACACTCAGTAGTGCCTGGATCAATTCAAGGTTTTCCTGGGAGTCGTCAACCGCCAAAACCTTTGCTTGTTGCTCCTCCCCAAATGGCTCCATCATGTCTTACCTTGTGTGCTTATTTCCTGGGTCAGGATAGGCAGTAATTTATCATAGGTGATATCGAGGGCTTCGGGGATCAGTCTTGTCCCGGCAAAAACGGACATGAAATTTACATCCCCTTGCCAGCGAGGGACCACGTGCATATGAAGGTGATCGGTGATGCCCGCCCCGGAGACCTTTCCCACGTTCATGCCTATATTGAAGCCCGCTGGCGATAGGGCCTTACTCAGTGTCGCCACGCTTACCCGAGTTAGGGCCATCATCTCATAAAGCGACCTGTCATCCAATTGCTCCAGGCTGGCCATATGCTGGTAGGGTGCGATCATCAGGTGACCGTTAGTATAGGGGAAGAGGTTAAGCATAATGTAGCAGGTAGCACCCCGGTAAAGGATGTAGTTCTCTCTATCCTTCTCCACAGGGTCCTGCTGCTTGATACAAAGCAGGCACCCCTGAGGCTTCTCCCCCAAAATGTATCCCATGCGCCAAGGTGTCCATAAGGTCTTCATAGGCATCCCTCATTGCCAGAGATTATTCGCCGTCGTAGGATAAGGAAAACACGAGAATTTTAACACAGTTTCCCTTCTAATTCAACATAACACTGAAAGAGGTTGGCTTGAGAATTGTGCTCTGCCAAACGGCCTATGAGCATATCGCACCCTAGATTGCCCTTGCCTGGGGGCTGTGGTAACATATTCCGATGACCTATTACAAACTCTATGCTAGATGCACCGCCCGGGAGTTCGTGGAATTTTGGCAGAGTTTCTACCGGAGCAAGATTTCGGATGGGGTCTATCAGGCCAACCTAAACATGGGAGGTGAGCTGAGCGAGGATAACATCAGCATTCTCTGGAGGTGGAAGAACGAGCGCTACGGCTCGCCCCTGATCGAGCCGACGCGGGCAATTTTGGGCGACATCAATGCCTTTAGAAGGCAGGAGCATATAGACGAGCCTGGCGAGCGGAAATTCTGGCAGAAGGTCGCTCCGATCACAGCGGGCATAGTATGGCAGGTTTTCCTGTTTCATATGGCACGTTCTCTGAATACCCTATCTTCGATCAGCACGTGATGAGAGCTTATCTCGCCCTTACTAGGGGCTATCTCCGCCGTAACCTCAGGGAAATTATCGAGCCCTGTCGCAGTTATGAAAGGTTTTGCTCAGCCTACCGCGGTTACAGGAGCTTCTTTTTCGATGTGGTGAAAGAGGCAGGCGCTTCCGAGCCCAAGGCCGTGGATCGGGCGCTCTGGGCCTTTGGCCGGCATCTGAAAAGGCTCCACAGGGTGGATGGACCTCTATTCGTCCGATAGGAGGATAACATGGTACAGGCTGGCGGAGTCCAGCCCTAGAGAGGAGGCAAGGCATGAATGTATTTGAGGCGATAAGGGAGCGCAGGAGCATTCGCCAATATAAGCCCACCCCGGTGAGCGAGGAGAAGCTAAACGCTGTCCTGGAGGCAGCTCGCTGGGCACCATCATGGGGCAACACTCAATGCTGGAATTTGGTGCTGGTGCGAGACGCCGAGACCAAAGAGAGACTGGCAGAAACCCTCAACCCCACCAATCGTGGTATCGCAGCAATGCAAAGCGCTCCCATCGTGATCGTGGCCTGCGCCGAGAAGGGGAGGTCCGGCTATTACCGGGGAGAGGTAGCCACCGATAAGGGCGACTGGTTTATGTTCGACGTCGCTCTGGCGATGCAGAATGTGACCCTGGCGGCCCACGCCCTCGGCCTGGGCACACTACATATAGGGCTCTTCGATGCCCCCAAGGTGGCGGAGATCATCGGTCTACCCCAGGGACTGGAGGTGGTGGAGTTGATGCTCCTGGGCTACCCCGATGGGAGTCACGCCGCCCCGCGGAGGAAAGAACTGGCCGAGTTCGTTTTCTTAGAAAAATATGGAAACAGTGAGGGTGGGCTCTCTCTTGTATGATGTAGTGATTACGGGTGCTGGTGCTGCGGGCAACTATTTAGCTTATAAACTGGCTGGCCTGGGTTATAAGGTGGTGGTTTTCGAGGAGCATGAGAGGATCGGCGAGCCAGTTCAATGCACTGGAATCATTGGAGCGGAGTGCTTGGATCGCTTCCCTCTTTTTGAGGGAGCCGTTTTAGGAGAGGTGAGCTCGTCTAAATTGTTCTGCCCATCAGGAAGGGAGTTGAGAATATCGAGGGGTAGCGTTCAAGCATATGTTGTGGATCGCGCCGCCTTCGATCGGGCGCTGGCAGAGAAGGCTCAGCAGCAGGGGGCCCAATATCTTCTGGGGAGCAGGGTGGAGGATATCACAGTCCTCGATAACCGCGTCAGAGTAGAAACGGAGGGTGAGCGAACTTTTGAGGCCAAAACAGTGGTTATCGCCAGTGGATTTGGTTCCCAACTTGCTCAGAGGCTGGGGTTGGGGAGGGTGGGGGACCTTGCTATGGGAGCCCAGGCTGAGGTGAGCGTTGATTACATCGAGGAGCTAGAGGTTTACTTCGATCAGGACGTGGCGCCGGGATTTTTCGCCTGGTTTGTGCCTGCCGCTGAGGGGAGGGCGTTGGTGGGGCTCTTCTCGCGACGAAACCCGGGCGCAAAGCTAAGAAATCTTTTAGAATCCCTTTTCCGCCAGGGCAAAATAGTCTCCCCGCAGGTGGAGATCAGCTATGGAGGGATTCCGCTGAGGCCACTGCCCAAGACCTACCTAAAAAGGGTGATCGTGGTCGGCGATGCAGCGGGGCAGGTGAAGCCCACCACCGGTGGCGGGATATATTATGGTCTTCTCTGTGCTGAGGTAGCGGTCGATACCCTCCACCGTGCCCTCTCCACCGACAGATTCTCGGAGAGGCTCTTTTCCCGCTATCAAAAGGAATGGAAGCAGAGGATAGGGAGGGAGCTGAGGATTGGCTATTTCGGTCGCCGGATTTATGAGAGACTCACCAACCACCAGATCGATAAGATATTTGATATCATTGAATCAAGAGGCATCCACCAATCATTGCTCCAATCGTCCGATCTATCCTTCGACTGGCATGGCGATATCATCCTAGAGGGGTTAAAGCATCTAGCACCTTGGCGCCGCCTTTTTGGGTGGCCCAAGAATCCACCGGGAGAGAAGCGATGAAGGTTCTGGTCAGCGGAGGAGCGGGTTTTATCGGGTCCCATCTCGTGGATTCCTTGATCGAGCGGGGAGATGAGGTGGTGGTGGTCGATAATCTATCCACAGGCTCTGGTGAGAACGTTAACCCTGGCGCCAGGCTCTATGAAGTAAGCATCGGCGATCAGAAGCTGGAGGAGGTCTTTGAGCGGGAGAGGCCGGAGGTGGTAAGCCATCACGCTGCTCAAATTGATGTCAGGAGGTCGGTGGCGGAGCCCTTCTTTGATGCCCAGGAAAACATCTTGGGCAGCCTTAATGTCATCGTCAACTCGGTTCGTTTTGGGGTAAGAAAGCTTATCTACGCCTCCTCCGGCGGGGCGGTCTATGGTGAGTCACGATATTTGCCCGTAGATGAGGAGCACCCGATAAACCCCATCTCCCAATATGGGGTATCGAAGCACACTGTAGAGCATTACCTCTTCCTTTACGCCTATCAATATGGGCTCAGCTATGTGATATTAAGATACCCCAATGTTTATGGCCCCAGGCAGAACCCCTATGGAGAGGCTGGGGTTATCGCCATCTTCGCCCGCCAGATGCTCCAGGGGGAGCGCCCCACCATCTTTGGCTCGGGGGATAAGACCCGGGACTACACCCATGTTTCCGATGTGGTGGAGGCCAACATCTCAGCCATGGAGTGGGGAAGGAACGCTATCTACAATATCGGAACGGCAGTGGAGACCTCCGATAAGGAGATATTTGATCTTCTGGCTCAGGCCCTTGGCTATAAGGGCTCCCCCCTCTATGCGCCGGTTCGAGAGGGGGAGATTCAAAGGATATGCCTCAACTGGGGCAAGGCTCAAAGAGAGTTGCGCTGGCGCCCAAAGACCCCCCTCAAGGAAGGGATTGAGAAGACGATGGAGTGCTATAGGGAGGAAGGTGATGAAAGCCGCCGCTGATTGCTACCAGTGCCTGCGCCGATTGGCGCACCAAGCGGCAACGCTGGCAACAAGCGACCTATCACTGAGGTCGAAAGCGAT
>JBHIBU010000048.1:0-8380 GCA_046759245.1 Dehalococcoidia bacterium
AGTTACAGAATGGAACTTTGAGGAGATTCCCGCCTTGATACAATTCGCCAGTGAACAAGGTGCCCAGGCTTTCAACTTATACTATCTGGTTTGCACCGGTCGAGGCGAAATGTTGACTGACATCACGCCGCAGAAATATGAGGACAGTCTCACTTGCCTCATCGAGGCTCAGGCTAACTACCCGGGCATGATGGTCCGGGCCAAGTGTGCCCCCCATGGAAACCGAATTGCACATCAACGAGGTTTACCTTTCCTGGGCAGTGCTGGCTGTCCTGCCGGCACTAGTTATCTGAGGATAACCCCGGAAGGGGACGTTACTCCTTGCCCCTACCTACCGCTGGTTGCCGGGAATCTTAGGGAAGAAAGCCTAAAACTGATATGGGAAGGGGCAGTTCTTTTTAACGAACTAAGGGAACTCCAGCTCAAAGGTCGGTGCGGTGCCTGCGACTTCAGAGAAGTCTGCATTGGTTGTCGAGCCCGGGCCTGGGCTATCACCGGTGATTACTTGGATGAGGACCCTTGGTGCAAGTACCAACCGGGTGGCGGCAGCTCTCTACCCGCCAACGAAGTAGCTTGGAGTACCGAGGCTGAAGAAAGATTGCAGCGAATACCATCTTTTATCAGGGCTAGAGTGAAATTGAGTGTTGAAAGATATACCAGAGCAAAAGGCTTTGACACGGTGACTGCGAGTCTCCTAGATGAGGTTAGGGCAGCCATAGGAAAACAGGTTCAAGGTTCGCCTTATAGTGATGGCAAAGGACGTACTCCCTCGTGATATCGATCTCGCGCTTACTCTGTGACACTGCTAGTCCGGGTGATACTCTCCGTTTAGGAACTGTGTTGCCCTGGGGTTAAGAGTATCTTTACGGTTGACTATAACTCGCTTCAACTATCGGGAAATCCCGACTATTTTCCGGCTGGTAGAGGATGAAGGCTCTTATCTCCCTGAGGCCGATCTGGCTCACATCGGTGGGGAGCCCCTCAGACCGGAGAAACCCTTCGAAGTAATCTACGCTGTTGGTGACAATCTCTATGGTGTTCTTGCTCTTGCCTTCGCTATGAGCACACAGTCTGTATCCTGCGATAAGATGCCCCAGCTCTGTGGATGATCCTTGTGCGATTTTTGACGAAGCAAGCACTCCCCCTTTACAAATGGGGATTTTGGGGCTAAAATGGACACGATTTTGGCGGGTGTAACTCAGCGGTAGAGTGCTTGCTTCCCAAGCAAGACGTCATGGGTTCGAATCCCATCACCCGCTCCGCAGATAGCTTTGGAATTTGCCCTTCTCCTGGTAATGCCTTGTTTTTGCTTAACACTTTGCTTAACTTTTGGCATCGCTGTCCCCTTTCACTGTTTTTGGTTTCCGCTTTCTTATGTAGTCCAAGCTCAGGACGACCCAGTCATGTCCCAGTTTCTTGCCTTCTACTTCACCCCTTTCCAGCAACAATCTGAGTTGCCTCTCCGATATACCTATTCTTGCAGCCGCTTCTTTGACGCTATACATTTCTTACCCTAGGTATTATAGCCAATATGGGCAACAATTTTAACAGGCACCCTGAGGCCCTTCTAGGTCTTACACTTAGTCCCCTCATTTGGTAAAATGGTCAAAAGGAAAAAGCCTCGCATAGCCTCTCCCCAACTTCGTCCCCTATGAGAGTGGGTAGTCATTCCCTCTTATCCCAGACAGCAAGTTTAGGCCCCAGAAACCTTTGCCCATTATCTTTGGCAGGGTGTCCCCACTCTAGGCCCATTGACGTAAGACTAATTCCGTATTGACGATGCGACCGTCAGGAAATATATTTGTATAGACGTCACTGTCAGGTGCTGCAAGCCCGTGGCAAGAAAGACCCTGGCGAATCGTAGGGGTCGAGCAGAATAGCCGCCCTGACGATAACCTGAAGGATGAAGCTTGGTGGCGTCAGGAGTACGATATGCGAAGAGTAGATAGAGGGACAAAAGTCCAGTGTCAATGGTCTGGGTGTACACAAATGGCGCTAAACGGCATCTATAGGTTGTCTGAGCCTGGGCATCTCTGGCTGCTCCTTTGCGCCCAACATGAAAGTCTAATCGCAAAGGAAAACGCGCTTTGGAGCGCATACGGGCGCGAGCCTGTGATTCCAGGGGAAGAAGCTAGGTAATAACTAGAATACCCTGAGTAGCTAGACGGGGTGTCAGGGCATGTCGCAAGCCCGTGGCTCTGCCCTGTGCCCGTATCCTATTCCAGAGTCACCGGCACGGGGTTGCGGATGATGTCTAGGACCGGCGAGGTCCTCTGGACGTACTCACACAGGGCCTCCAGCTTCTCCTTAGGCGTATCAGACTTCACCCGGTAGGCTACCTTGATATTCTAGTAGCCCGGGCGCACCTGGTCGGAGAGGCCCAAGAACGCGTGCAGGTCTAGGTCGCCCTCCAATCTGAAGTCCAGTCTGTCCACCTTGATGTCTTGGGCGGCAGCGTTGTACACAAAGCCCACCGCCAGACAGGAGGCCAGAGCGTGTAGCACTGTCTCTACGGCGTTGGGGCCAACATTCGTGCCCACGAGCACTGGCGGCTAGAGAGTTTCTGACTTGGACAGGCTGTAGAGCGTTCGAGTCCACTAGCGGCAAGGGCACTTGCGTGGTGAGAAAAGCCAAGCCATCCACCGCTTGGCCGTATTACAGGGCTTTAAGGCGGCTCTTCAACTGGGCAGTTGAGGAAGGCTACCGCAAGTCAAGCCCCTCAAACACCATCCACTTCAAACTGCCACCTGCGCCTCCGGTGGCCCTATTCTCGTGAAGAGCTGAATCGGCTCCTTGCAGTATGCGATCTCGATACCGGGACCGGGGCGCGCTTTACCGGACTTCGCAACAAGGCCATGTTGCTACTCTTTGTAGACACCGGCCTCCGCCGTGCGGAGATGGTGCACCTGCAGCTTGACTCGGTACAAGCTTGATGCCACCTACCATACTAGCTTAAGTTTCGGAGAGGATAAGATTGATTTGCATAAACTTTATCGACTAACACAATTCAGTAAAGAAGCTGCGCGGATCAAAGGCGTGTTTCATAAATAGGGAGGGTGTAAAATGAGACAAACGGGTATCAATCAAGCCCTGGCCTATAAAACACCCATCGCAGTTATATTACTGGGAAATGGACTAGCCCTGACCTTGTGACAGTAGATTCTTACTGGTATACTTGCAGACACCACTGCATAATGAATTGAAAGATAAAGCCATATGCCTCTCGAGATGAAAACCTTAGCTGTGGCAAACCTCACCGTGCAACTGTTGCTCATAATGACGGTATTTGCCGCAGCTTATCTTGCAAAAAGGAGGCGAGCGTTTGGAAAACACTGCACCATCATGAGGGTTGCGGTGCCATTACAGATAATAGTGATAGCTGGCGTAATGCTGCCCTCGATGCTTGGCTACATTAAAAATGAACAAGCCGGTGCACTCTTCAGCATCGAAATGCTGATACATCACTCGCTCGGACTTGTAGTCGTTGCGTTGTGGGTCTACATAAACCTCGTATTTGTTGGAGTTATTAAGATGCGGGGCAGACCTGTGGTAGCCATGAGGGTGGCATTCGCATCATGGGTATTGACACTCTTCCTGGGCTTACACTTGTACGTCCTGATATGGATGTGACTATGGCAGGTATGAAAGCACCCGCTAATAATTTTTCGACAACTAACGATATGCCGGCACGAGCCCGAATCGAAATGGGACGGAACATGGCTCTCCTTTTCGGAGACCCTGGAACTGGCCCATGGGATTATCCCGCTGGCAGGATACAAAAGGGGCTGGTGCTTGCTCATGGAAATAGGGATCTGGCGGAGGAGGGCATTGGATTCGGGGTGCCTCTGCTCAAGTTAGGGCCTGAGACAATTTTCCCCGGATGTGCGCACATAACGACTGAAAAAGATAGCGATACGTCAATCGTGGAGGTCAATTACGACCTGAATCTTGTGGAGAGAATGGAGTTTGAGAGCGGCAGGAGCATAGATAGCAGTGCTTTTTATAAGATGCGAGATTATTTTTCCTGGCTGCACAGGAGATATCCCCCGTTGAGAGGAGTAATAACACGGGCTTCCAATAGCCTAAAGCTCGCCTACGGTATAGAGTCAAGATTCAAGGATATCGCCACTGTAGGTATAGCGAACGTTGTCTACCTCATCCATGCTAGGGAAGGCACGGTTCACGTCAGCGTGAATTTAAGTAAACTGAAAAAAGATGGGTGCACGGAGATCATAATCGCCAACGAGCAAGGGGCGAGTCACTTTGACCAGTACCGTGATTCGAACGGGGTAACCATAATAGGAAATGCCATAGGGACGTGGAATGAGACCTTTGCCGATGAGGCTTCTCTCATTGACTCCCATGATAACATAGTGTTCACACTGCAGAAAGTGGAGGGAGCGAGAATGTTCCGGGGAAGGGAGCTTGTGGCGGGTCGGCTCGCCTGGTCCGGACTCAATTATATGATACCTCGGGATACGGGTGATTTTGCCTACGACATCAGGATAGGAGCAATCACATGACCTCTGTGCTCCTGATATATCCCTATTTTCGCTCTCCACACGACAGGTCAATCTTCCGCTTCCCTCCTCTTGGGCTAGGGTATGTGGCCTCCACTCTCAGAAGGGCGGGCTACGATGTGGATATTCTGGACTGTACCTTTATGGATAGACGTTATGCCCTAGATGAAGCCCTGCATGCTAGCGCAAATGTTGTGGGAATATACAGCATGGTGACCATGCGGGAAGATAGTCTTAAGTTTGCGAGGTGCTTACGAAATAGGTGTGATCTCCTTATCGCGGGCGGCCCTCTTCCCTCATGCGACCCTATCTCCTTCGTGGAGGACTTCGATGTTGTGGTAAGAGGGGAAGGAGAGCATGCCATGTTAGAGCTCCTCAGCGCATACGAGGGCAATCGCGATATTGAGTCCATACCGGGAATCGTATACCTAAATGGCAACAATGGCTGGACGAGAAGCAGACAAGGTGAATTCGTCGTCACAGGCCCACGCAAGTTAGAAGCAGACCTGGACCTGACAGCATTTCCGGCGAGGGACCTGCTTCCCAATGAAATATACATTGACCATTGGAAGAGAAGATTTGGTTATGCCACAACCACAGTCATCACAACTAGAGGTTGCCCTTTCAGCTGCGAGTTCTGCAGTAATGCGGTTTTCGGCGTTTCCTACCGCGAGAGATCGCCTGAGAATATAGTCGATGAGGTGGAACAGGCACTCTCGTTGGGGTACGACCGTATACATTTCGCGGACGACGTATTCACGCTTAGGCGGGAGCGCGTAATCAGCATATGCCAAGAGATCAAGATGAGGGGCCTCCATTTCAAATGGGAATGCCTGGGGAGGGTGGACTCAATCGACCTGGATATCTCAAATACGATGAGGGATGCAGGTTGCGATAGGATATTCTTTGGCATCGAGTCTGCCGACGATTCGATACTGAAGCTGATGAAAAAGAAGATCACCGTAGATAATGCCCGCCAAGCGGTGGAGGCTGCTCATAGCGCCGGGCTTAAGACCGGCGCATTTTTCATCCTCTGCTATCCAGGGGAGACAGACGATACAGTACTTAACACCCTCAGATTTGCCACCTCCATGCCTCTCGACTACCTCTCCTTTACCATACCTTACCCTCTACCAGGCACTGCCCTTTATGAAAGAGTGAAAGCCAGGATTACGAGGGAATGGGGATCTCAAGGTGGCCTTATCTCTGACCATTCTCTTATCTTTGATGCCGACTTCTCTGAGACCAAGATGAAGTTTGCAATTCTAAAGGGGGAAGCACAGTTTGGAATGAGAAAGAGGTTTGGGAAATATGCATTCTTCTCCGTGAAACCCTTCGAGATTCTAACCGATGTAATATTCAGGCTCATGAAGTAGCAATACGGCGGTAGTGATGTAACCGTAATCATGGTTCTGTGCCGCCAGACCTTGCTCCCGAAAGGCGCTTCATCGGCCACTATGTGGCAAGGTCATCCAGCGGGGGAACCTTATCAGCCCAGGGTCGGCCCCGTTCAAAGGCGGCGCAGGCCCGGAGCAGGGTGACATCCTCACCCCACCTAGCTACAGCCTGCAACCCTATGGGCAGCCCGTCCGCCGAAAAGCCACAGGGTAGGCTAGCAGCGGGTTGTCCCGTGAGGTTGAAAGCTGGAGCAAAGGGGAAGGAGCCCCAAAGGCGGCCAACCTCGGCCCCCGCTATAGTGCGGGGCCACTTACCGATGGGGAAGGCGGGCACCGCAGTAGTGGGCGTCAGCAGCAGGTCGTAGCGCTCAAAGAACTCGGCGGTCTGTAACTTGAATCGCTCCAGGGCGCGGAGCGCCCTGGAATATTCGGCCCCCGTCACTTTCCTACCGTGCTCCATCACCGACTTGACGTGGGGCATCATGATGTCTCCGTGCTCCTCCACCAGATGACCGTTAGCGGCGCACTCATCGGCCAAAGTGATTAAGTTGTGGATAGGGAAAGGCTCAACTGTGGCTGGCATCGCTTCCTCCACAAAGCAACCCATCGCCTCAAAGAGATAGGCCGCCGACTCAGCCACTGCCTGCACCTCAGGGTCCACCTTGCCATAGCCCAGGTCCGGACTCCAGGCCACCCGTAGTCCGGCCACATCTCCCTCCGTGCTGGCGACGAAATCGGGGGGTCGCTGCCGTAGCGAAGCAGGGTCCCGCGGATCGTGGCCCGAGATCACGTTCAGACACAGGGCAGCATCGCGCACGCTGCGCGTGATGGGGCCTATGGCAGAAAAGAGCTCCATGCCCCCCACGCCGCCGTAGCGGGGAACCAGGCCATATGTCGGCTTGAAGCCGAAGACGCCACAGAAGCCAGCTGGCATGCGAATAGAGCCGCCACCATCGCTGCCGATAGCTATCGGGCCCAGGCCAGCGGCCACCGCCGCAGCAGCGCCGCCGCTGGAGCCGCCCGAGGTGCATTCCGGGTTCCAGGGATTGCGGCAGTCATCCCCCAGGCGGTTCTCCGTGGTGGCCGAAAGCCCCAGCTCCGGGGTATTGGTCTTGCCCAGGATGATAGCGCCCGCACGCCGCAGACGCTCTACCACCGTGGCATCCTCCTCAGGCTCAAAGTCCTGGTAAATCAGAGAGCCGCCCGTGGTACGCAGGCCCCCGGTCCAGATTAGGTCTTTGATCGAGACGGGCACGCCGTGCAGCGATGACAACTCGCCGCCCTGGTCCAGTGCCGATTCCGCCGCTCTGGCGGCGGACAGGGCCTGCTCGTGGGCCACGGTAAGGTAAGCGTTCAGCCGAGGATTAAGCCGCTCTGTGCGCTGCATCAAGTGCTCAATCAGCTCCACCGGCGATAGCTGCCTGTGCCGGATCAGCTCCACTAGCCTCCATGCAGGTGTGTATGCCAGCGTGTCCATATCTGTCACCTCCTCGCATAACCTATAGCTGCCCCCACCGTCCCCGAGGCAACGAAGCACTATAGTCGCTGTCTTCGGAACTCCTCTAAAGCCTCTTTATTTCTTACTAGGGCATAGTTTATCTTGTAGTTTTGCCTTAGCCTGATGGGGACGCAGCAACAGGTACAGCAATTGCAGATAGCGTAGAAATCCTGTCGACACCTCATAACGGTATGCATCATGCGTTTCTGGTGGCAGTAGCGCATGATGTCTTTCGCCTCCTTCTTTGACACCTGACGGAACTCACCCAGCCTCACCTCGGATAAAATCTCGACGCCAGCACCAACAACTATCTCGGTCATGATCGGTGCCTCGCAATTATGAAATACCTGGCGACAGCTACAAGGGCCCAAGGCCACACTTCGCGAGGCATCTATTATCTGTTCCGCCTGCCCCAGGGTCAGAAGGTAGCCTTGGTGCCCGCCCCTGCCGTAGATATCGGCCACCCGGCGCACCAGCCTGCCGATCAGGGGGACTTTAGTGAACCTGGCCAGGGAGATGTAGAACCTAAGAAACTTATGCCGGTGCTGACCATAGAATCGCAGGGTATGATGCATATCTACCTATTCCCTAATCATCTTATTATTATAACCGAGGTTGCCTGGGGCTGTGGTCAATAGTAATTGCTGAAGGGGCAAAAACGCTCAGGACATAACTGAACCGACCTCTTCGCTCCTTGTATACCCAGTAGCTCTAGACAGGTCCTCGCAGCCTTCATCGCTCTATTATAGCCTAAATTCCAAGCTTTTGCTGCGTTCGAGCCTGTGACACCCACTGCACAATTCGCCCAATTGTGCAGGAATTTCGTACAACGTTTGGTGAATTAGCAAGTGCGGCGCCCCAAGTTGACCCCATTTGGCAGGAGCGAGCGAAGGACACGCATTATGGAACTACCCCCTTCTAATCCCTCTCCATTAAAGTCTTGAGCACATCACTATACTTTAGTG
>JBHIBU010000049.1:0-8357 GCA_046759245.1 Dehalococcoidia bacterium
TGCTCTCGTTCCATGCGGTCTCAAAGTCGGCGCCTACGGCTTTCACCCTCCAGCTATAGGTGCTCTCCCAGGCCAGGTCGGCGGCAGGCTGATAGGTCTGCTGCACGCCCAGGGTCTCGTCGATGACCGGGCTGCCAAAGGCAGCATCGTCATCCACCTGGAGCAGGTAGCCGGTGGCATCCTGGACGGAGCCCCAGCGCATTAGAGGCCTGATAGGCTGATCGATAGCGCCGGAGGCGGGGCTGAGCAGCGTGGGAGCCATGTGCAGCTCCACCGCCTCAACAGTGAAGCTCTGCCAGTCGCTCCAGGGACCGGTGTAGCCGAAGTTCACCGTGCTCGAAGCCCGCAGCTGCCAGTAGTAGGTCTCGCCGTCACTCAGGGTGCCCACAGGTATGGAAAACTCCTGGAATAACGGGGACGTCGTTATCGCGGGGAGCACACTGAAAAGCCTGGACGGATCTGTAGCGACGACGACATCGTAGGTCAAAGCGCCAACCACTATACCCCATGTCAGCTCCACCGGCTCACCAGTGGCCGTGTTGTTGCTGGGGACGATCGCGCCGTCTATCGGGCCGAGCTGGGTTGCCGGTGCCAGGTAGGCAGTGGTCTCGGTGAATTCCCTCACCCGGTCAGGAGCACCAACATCCACCACGAACACGCGAACCGAGGAGCCAGCTACCGCATCCAGCGCCCCTGTGCGCACGAAGCTAGAGGCCCCATCTGCCGGGAAGGTGTTCCAGAAAGTGACAAAGGGCATCTCCTTGGCCAGAAGCCAGGGCTGGTAGCTCTGCATTACCACGCCGCCCGGAGCTCCAACGGCAGCGTACAGGATATTGCCATTATGAGCCTCTATGCCCTCAAGGGGGGCGTAATGCACAATGTCAATGGCCGATATCGGGTTTCCGGAGCCACTGAGCTCTGTCCAAGAGGCGTCAGCAGCGCCAGCGCTGACGTCGGTGCGCCAGACATCGTCCTTGTTAGCACCCATGGTGTGGGCATAGAATAGGTTGTCCGTCTCATAGGTGGGCGAGAAGGCGCCGCCAATGTAGCCCAGCCCCGGGCCCCACTTAGTGGTGCCGTCACCAAGCTGGGTCCAGCTAACGCCTCTGTCCGTGGACAGCAGCACCTGCATCCGACCCTCAAGGCTCCACACCCCGGCAGCCATATGGTTTACCGTGGCGTACTGGTCGGGGACCCACATGCTTCTTACATTAGAAGCCAGCTGGCCGGCTTCGGTCCAGCTAGCGCCGCCATCGTGGCTCCAGTAGAATCGACCATTGACATCGCCAACGGCGACGTCATCGGCACTGCCCCCAGCGATAGCGGTCATCATTCTCGACGCTATAGAGGGATCGGTGGCAGTGACAGTGAAGTTCTCACCGTCATCCGTGGACCTTTGCACCTTGTCGGCGGTGTTTCCGGTGTTTAGCAGGTAGATGGTGCCGTCGGGCGCCCTAGTGATGAGGGTCACACCCTGGCGGCGGTCAACCCGCTTCCAGCTTATGCCCTTGTCCCAGGTCTTGAAGGTGGACTCAATGCCAGCACCGTTATCGTTGACGATGACCCCGGTGTTGGGGTCCAGCCAGGCCATGTCGTTAACGTTCTGGCGGAAGTCCTCGCCGGTGAGAGCGGTGTCAAACCAGCTAACGCCGAAGTTATCGGAGCGATGCAGCCCGGTGAGGTCGCCGGCTGTAAAGCCGCCAACAAAGTCAGCGGTGGCAGAGAAGACGGTATTACCTGTGCCCCTATAGGCGAGCAGAACGCCAACCGTTCCGCTTACATCGCCTATCGGTCCACCATCGCCCTCGATAAACACCGGCGGCTCCACTATCCCGGAGCGGACATCGATCTCATACGTCAGCGGGAAGCTTTGGCTGCCAGCATTAAGGGTGGCCCGGTCATAGTCCCCGCTGGCCACCAGGCCAGTTGTCGGCCAGCGACTTGCCGGGACTGTGGTTGCCGCGTACAGGTTCTCCCAGGGGACGGGGATCGGCTGCCACCAGTAGACACCAGCGGCAGCCCCAGTGAGGCCGACAAAGAACTCGTTGGGATCCACCGTGGGGTTATACTGGTCACCGAAGGCGATCACAGCCCCGGCCGGCGCCGCCGCAACGATAAGGTTGGCCACAGCAGGCACTGGCCAGGTACCGCCGATTGTGGTAATCATACCACGGGTGCTGCCTGCGATCTGGTGCACGGTAACCACCCAATTCGAGTAGGCGGCCTCGGGGGCGAACTCCACCGCCCAGGCGATGGAACCTACAGCGTAGGCGCTGCCCGGGTTCAGAGGAGTCCATCCACCCCATGTTCCGGGGGCGCCAGACCAGGTGTTGAGGTGAACCGTGCTGGTCGTAAACAAACGCGAAACCCCAACGGCGATAGTACCCGCAGTGAGCCCATCGAAGTCGGGCTCCACCGCCAGGGAGGTAACTGTATCACCCACTGGAAGACTCACAAAGGGCCAGGTCACGCCCCGGTTCTGGGAGAGGTACACTCTCTGGTCACTGGCCAGCACCAGCACCGTGCCATCGGATCCGTAGATGGGCGAGACCTTGATGGCGGTACCGCTGGTGCCTGCTCCGCCTAGCGTGGCGATCACATTTTGTGCCTGCCAGGAGTAGCCGCCATCGTCGGAGCGCATAACCTCGATGTTGCCATCGACACCGGCATCAAGGTCGGCCAGCACGAAGACGGTGTTACCCGTCACCGCGATGTCGATGATCTGGCCCACCCCCGGTGGCAGACCACGCGGCGCCACGCCCTCGGCGCTGCCCCAGCTCAGGCTGCCAGCCCCAACAGTTGGCGGCTCCCTTACGGGCGCAGCGGTGAGCGCCGCCCCCAGCACAAGCACCAGGGCCAGCAGCACCATCACCACACCCGACCATTTAGATTTTGCTTTCATTCTTTAACCTCCGTATTTGCCATATTGTTTAAGCAACACGGCTTTGTTGACATTCAGTACTCGGACTCAGTTTTTCACCCTTTTCTCACTTCTCACCCCCTTGCTTCAATCATTTAGGTCTCATAGGCCCTCCTTCCCTATTTGTCGAGCCCAAACCTACTTAGATTTGGAAAATGTATATCACATATTATCAAATCTGTCAACCCCTATGGGAAAACAACAAAAAATAAGCCATCCACCCCGACACATGGGGGCAGTTAGCTTTTTTTAGCCCTATCTTTAATGAAAACGATGATACCTACTTCACTGGTTATCAGGAATGCCACTCATCACCGCCAGTCCTTATATTCACCCCCTAGCCCGACAAGGCTCCACTACAAACGTTAAAATATGCTACTACAAGAATACGCTGTTTGTCAACCCCTGGCTTCTGCATAGTATAAAGCTATTTATGAATTTGTCAAGCCCCCACTTACAACACTGTTTACCAACGCTGGTTACTCCCACCCCCGTTGGAGCTTCGCTCCTTTCTCGCCCTGTTTGAGCTGGGACTTCGGCCGAGGAGGTGTGACTTTAGCTGGCAACACAAGCTCGCTAAGGGCGAAAAAGGGTTGCGGGGGCACAGCCCCCGAGCTTATCTTAGGATGGGCGGTCCGAGCGGAGCATCGGACTCCCCGATATATCGGGGCGGAGGTGGGAAGAAATAAGACCTCACTTTTCTACATCTCCTTGGCCAGGGTGGCGAGGAACTCGGCATTGTTTCTGGTCTTTATCATGCGCTCCAGAACCCTCTCCGTAGCCTCGGTGGGATTGGCGGAGTTGGAGGCCACCAGGTTCGCCATACGCCTCAGGAGCCAGACCTTCTGCATGGTGGCCTCATCCAAAAGAAGCTCCTCCCGCCTGGTGCCGCTGTGCAGGATGTCCATAGCGGGGAAGACCCTGCGATCGGAGAGCCTTCGCTCGAGGTGGAGCTCCATATTTCCCGTGCCCTTGAACTCCTCATAGATAACCTCATCCATGCGGCTCCCGGTATCGACGAGGCAGGTGGCAATGATGGTGAGGGAGCCCCCCTCCTCGGTATTTCTGGCGGCGCCAAAGAAGCGCTTGGGGGGGTAGAGGGCCACCGAGTCGATGCCTCCGGAGAGGGTGCGACCGCTGGGGGGCAGGGCCAGGTTATAGGCGCGGGTGAGGCGGGTGATACCATCAAGGAGGATCATCACATCCTTCCCGTTCTCCACCAGGCGCTTCGCCCGCTCCAGTGCCAGCTCAGCCACCTTGGTGTGGTTCTCCACAGGCTCATCGAAGGTGGAGCTGATCACCTCCCCCTTGACGGAGCGCTGCATATCGGTGACCTCCTCGGGGCGCTCCCCAATGAGGCAGATCATGAGATGGATGTCATTGCAGTTGGCGATGGTGCCATTGGCGATATGCTTGAGGAGAACGGTCTTGCCCGCCTTGGGCGGGGAGACGATGAGCCCCCGCTGCCCCCGACCTATGGGAGCGATCAGGTTCAAAAGGCGGCTGGAGAGATTACTGGCGGTGGTCTCCAGGTCGATGAACCTATTGGGAAAGATGGGGGTCAGGGAAGTAAAATAGGGGCGATTTCTTGCCGCCTCCGGGTCGATACCGTTCACTGCCTCAACGCGAAGCAGGCTGTAGTACCTCTCCCCATTCTTTGGCAGCCTCACCTGCCCGGTGACCATGTCGCCGGTGCGCAGCCCGAAGCGGCGAATCTGGGATTGGGAGACGTAAACGTCACCCGAACCCGGCCTCAGGCTATCCTGGCGCAGGAAACCGAAGCCATCGTCCATGATCTCCAGTATGCCACCGCCAAAGATGTTGCCCTGAGCCTCGGCCTGGGCCTGAAGAAGCCTGAGCACCAGCTCCTGCTTTTTCAGCCCGGTATGGCCGGCGATGCCCATTCCTCTGGCTATCTCCAGCAGCTCCTCGCGTGTCTTCGCTTCCAGTTCCACAATATTTACGATCATTTTTTAGCCACCTTCTTCCAGTCTTCCGCAAAGCGGGTGATCCCGATATGGGTAAGGGGATGACGGATCATCTGCATCAGTACGCTATAGGGGACGGTCGCAATATGGGCCCCCGCCTTGGCAGCAGCGATTACATGAAGGGGATGACGAAGGCTGGCAGCAATCACCTGGGTGGGGAGAGTGTAATGATGAAAGATCTCCACAGCCTCGGCAACCACCTCCATCCCCTGATGACCGATATCATCGAGTCGGCCCACGAAGGGGCTGACATAGGTTGCGCCAACAAGGGCGCCCAGGAGCGCCTGGTTGACGGAGAAACAAAGGGTGAGATTGGTCTTTATGTTCTCCCGAGAGAGAACGGAAACCGCCTCAAGCCCTGCCTCCGATACGGGGATCTTAACCACAATGTTGGGAGCCCAGGAGCAGAGCTGACGTGCCTCCTCGATCATTCCCTCCGGTTCCAGAGTAAGCACCTCGGCAGAGATGGGACCGGGGACGAGGGAGCAAATCTCCAGGATCGCTGCCTTGAAGTCGGCCGCATCCTCCCTGGCGACCAGGGTAGGATTTGTGGTCACCCCACTTATTATGCCAAGCTTGACGGCATGGCGAATCTGGTCGATATTTGCGGTGTCCAAAAAGATGCGCATCCCGAACTCTCTAGGGGCTGTTCATCCCTACTATACTACCTTTTCCCTGGTCGATACAAGCTTGTTTATGGCCTCGCTGAGCAATCTCTTTGCCTCCTCTGGACTATGCCTCGGCTTGTATCCAAGCACCTGCTCCGCTTTACCAATGCCGATTTCCCATCTCTCAGCAACATCCCGGTCACTCCCTACGGAGTCATCTCCAGTCCAAGCATCCCGTGGCATAAGCTCTATCTCTGATGATGAGTTTGTTAATTGGCAGGCAAACCCCGCTAGCTCTTGCCAACTGGTAAAGAAACCGCTTGATAGGTTGAATACCTGTCCATACGCTTTTTCACTCAATGTAGCAAGCTCAAAGGCTTTGGCGGTGTCATCACTATGCAAGAAAGTCCCACCTGCCCCATCGGGAACCCTGATCGTCCCTCCCTTCAATGCGGTGTCGATGAGCGTTCTCAGCGCCCTGCCACCAATATCAGCACCATATGCCCACCAAAACCTAAAGATTGTGGTCGGCAAATTATGCTCCCTATGATATAAGAGACAAAGCTTCTCACCGAAGAGTTTGGAGATGGCATAAAGGGGGCGCCCAGAATCCTCCGCATTACAGGGATGGCCCTCATCCACGGGCAAATATCTAGGCTTCCCGTAGACCCTGGCGGTACTGGTGAATATGAAGTGCCCGACATTGTATTTGACTGCGGTTTCTAAGAGATTGATGTTTCCTCTTACGTCGATCTCAAACGCCTCGCGGGGCTGAGAGGAATAGGACTCGGCAAGATGATAAACGACATCCACATCCTTCATCGCAGACTCGACCTGCTCTAGATCCTCAATGCCGGCCACAAAAACCTCTAAATTTGGCTTGTTCGACTCCGCCAGGTTTCCCATGGTTTTGTCCAGGACTCTGATATTGAGGCCCTTATCGAGCAAGGAGATCACCAGAGCGCTGCCCACAAACCCAGCACCACCAGTTACCAATATTCTCATTTAATCCATCCTATCACGGGACAAACCCCTTGTCTATTTGAGGGGCAAAGGGGGTTGAGCCCCCTCGCGGAGCACTCCCTTCGCCACCTCTATGAAATCGCGGAAAAGGGGATGAGGGCGATTGGGGCGCGACCTGAATTCAGGGTGGAACTGGCAGCCCACCATAAAGGGGTGGCCTCCAACCTCGCTGATCTCCACCAATCTTCCCTCCGGGGAAAGACCGCTGAAAACCATTCCCGCCCTCTCCAAGGTCTCCCGAAAATCATTGTTAAACTCGAAACGGTGGCGATGGCGCTCATAAACCACAGGCTCTCCATAGGCGGCAGCGGCCCGGGTACCCTTTACCAGATGACAGGGGTAAACACCGAGGCGCATCGTCCCCCCCTTCTCCTTCACCTGGCGCTGCTCCGGGAGCAGGTCGATGACAGGGTAAGGGGTTTCCAGCTCGAACTCGGTGGAGTTGGGCTCAGCGGAGTCGAGCGCATATCGGGCATACTCGATAACCATGACATGCATCCCCAGACATAACCCCAGATAGGGGATTTCCTTCTCCCTGGCATATCTAGCGGCGATCACCATCCCTTCAATGCCTCGAATGCCAAAGCCGCCGGGAACAACAATCCCTTGAACGGAGCCAAGCAAAGCGTCGCTGCCATCCCTTTCCAAATCCTCGGACTGAATCCAATGAACTTCCACATCTCGGTCATGATGAACTGCGGCATGACGAAGGGCCTCTCGCACCGAGATATAGGAATCACGAAGCTCCACATATTTCCCCACAATGGCAATGGGAAGAGATTCCTTGGTCTCTTTCATCTGTTCCACTAGCTGTTGCCATTCGCTTAGGTCCCCACTTAAGCGGGGCAGATCAAGCATCTCCACAATCAATTGCCCCAGCCCTGCCTCCTCCAGAACCAATGGGATCTCATAGATTATGGGCAAAGTAGGTAAGGCCACCACAGCTCGCCGATCCACATCGCAGAAAAGGGCGATCTTGTCCCTGACGACGTCGGTGATGGTATGGTCGCTGCGGCATACAATAACATCGGGCTGAACGCCGATGCGCCGCAGTTCGTTGACGCTGTGCTGCGTGGGCTTGGTCTTCAACTCCCCCGTGGAGGCGAGATAGGGGAGAAGGGTGACATGAACATAGAGGACATTCTCCCGCCCCACATCGCTCCTCATCTGGCGAATTGCCTCCAGAAAGGGGAGCCCTTCGATGTCGCCCACCGTGCCCCCAACCTCGACGATGACCACGCTCGCCTCACTCTGTCTCGCTACCTCCCTGAAGCGCTCCTTTATCTCATTGGTGACATGGGGCACCACCTGGATAGTGCCCCCGAGGAAATCGCCCCTTCTCTCCTTGGCGATAATGGAACCATAAACCTGCCCCGTGGTCACGCTGGAGGCCGTGGTAAGGTTGGTATCGATGAAGCGCTCATAGTGACCTAGATCGAGGTCGGTTTCGGCGCCATCCTGGGTGACGAAGACCTCGCCATGCTGGTAGGGGGACATCGTCCCCGGGTCGACGTTAATGTAGGGGTCTAGCTTCTGGATGGAGACCGAGATGTTGCGGCTCTTCAGGATCCTCCCTATGGAGGCAACAGTGATGCCCTTCCCCACCGAGCTAACCACACCGCCAGTCACAAAAATATACTTGGTCATCCCTTTGGTTCCTTAGGGGAAAAAGCTGGAGGTTTACTCCTAGCTATATGGCAAGAAGAATTCCTTCTCAGGAGATTTACTATAATTCAGAGGCAACTATCTTCGCGCATTGAGGAATTCAATATCTTCTGCCTCTGGGGTCTGTATTATAATACACCGCCTCGCTAATGT